>JBBSKJ010000008.1:0-17908 GCA_038256475.1 Micropepsales bacterium
CGCATCCGCAGCCACACCCATATCAAGCATCCCGAACTGACGCGCGGCAAGGTCATGCAGGCGCTGGCCGTTCTTCTGGCGCTGGTGTTTTCCAAGTTCATCTATCTGGCCTGCATCGGCAGCTATTATACATTTTACCTGATCGACAAGTTCGGCGTGTCGGTGCAGAGCGCGCAGGTGCATCTGTTCTTTTTTCTGGGCGCCATCGCGGCGGGCACTTTGCTGGGCGGCGTTCTGGGCGACCGCATCGGGCGCAAGTATGTCATCTGGTTTTCGATCCTGGGCATGCTGCCCTTCACCGTACTGCTGCCCTACGCCAATCTGTTCTGGGTGGGGATTTTGGCGTCCATCATCGGCGTGATCCTGGCATCGGCCTTTCCCGCCATCGTGGTTTATGCGCAGGAACTGCTGCCGGGCCGGGTGGGCATGATTGCCGGGCTGTTCTTCGGCCTGTCGTTCGGCCTTTCGGGCATCGGGGCGGCGGTGCTGGGGGCGCTGGCCGATGTCACCTCGATCGATTATGTCTTCAAGCTGTGCAGCTTCCTGCCGGCGATCGGATTGCTGACCGTGTTCCTGCCCAACTTCAAAGTGCACAAGAGATGACGATCGAAGATGTGGCGCGCAAATACGCGGTGGCGGTGTCGCCGCATCTGTTGTCGCTGGTCGATCCGACCGATCCCAATGATCCCATCGCGCGCCAGTTCCTGCCCAGCCTGGACGAACTGATCACGCTGCCGGAAGAACTGGCCGACCCCATCGGGGACGCGGCGCATTCTCCGGTGGCGGGCATTGTGCATCGCCATCCTGACCGTGTGCTGTTCAAGGCGGTGGCGGCGTGTCCGGTCTATTGCCGCTTCTGTTTCCGCCGCGAGATGATCGGGCCCACCTCCGCAACAGGCAAGGAGAATGTTTTATCCAAAGACGCCTTCGAGGCGGCGTTGGACTATATCGCGGGCCATGCCGAAATCCGCGAAGTCATCCTGACCGGCGGCGATCCCTTCATCCTGTCGCCGCGCCGGATGGGCGAGATCACCCAGGCGCTGGCGGCCATCGCGCATGTCAAAGTGATCCGCTGGCATACCCGCGTGCCGGTGACGGACCCGGCGCGCGTGAACGACGAGATGGTCGCGGCGCTGCACGCGCCCGGTGCGGTGAGCTGGGTGGCGGTGCATGCCAATCACGCGCGGGAATTTGCCCCGCAAGCCCGCGCCGCCATCGCGCGGCTGGTGGATGGCGGCATTCCCCTGGTCAGCCAGTCGGTGCTGCTGAAGGGCGTCAATGACAATGCCGATGCACTTGTGGCGCTGATGGAGGCCTTCGTCGCCAACCGTATCAAGCCTTATTATCTGCATCATCCCGACCTGGCGCCGGGCACGTCGCATTTCCGGGTTGAAATCGATGAGGGGTTGGCGCTGATGAAGGCGCTGCGGGCGCGCGTCTCGGGCCTGGCCATGCCCGCTTACATGCTCGATATCCCCGGGGGCCATGGAAAAATCGCGCTGGAATCGGATCACCTGGAAAAGGCCGTCCAGGGCTACGGGGTGCGCGATCCGGCCGGGAACTGGCACGCCTATCGCGGGCAAGCCTAAGCGGCCCAAGGCTTTTTCAAGCCACTTGAAATACCCCTAGCAGCGGATCTACTATGACCATCGTAGCTAAGAGGCCCGGTGGCCATGCGTATGCTCCCCGTCATCCTTTTCTCTGTGCTTGCGACTCCCGCTCTGGCGCAGTTCGACACCAGCAACGCGCCGACCTTGCCCTTCACGCCCAGCGGCTATGGCGAGCCCGAGGCCGTGGTCTGCCGCGCGCCCCAGCCGCTGCCCCAGGGCGGCATGGGGCCCAAGCTTTGCATGCGCAACAGCATCTGGCTGAAGCTGACCGATACGGCCAGCGATCTCAGCGCCGATGGCAAGACCGTCTTCGCGCGCGAAACCGTGGCTAATCCGTCGGGCAAGGGACATCCCGAAGCCGTCACCTGCCGCCGGCCTTCGAACACCAGCGCCAGCCGCACCCAGGTCGGCCCGACCGTCTGCCTGACCAACCAATATTGGGCGCAGCTCGCGGCGGAGGAGAAGCGCGTCAACAGCTATGGCGTGATCGTCAGCACCAAGGTGAACGGCCCCAGCGGCCGCGGCGATGGCATTCCGGTCCTGCCGACCGAACTGCATTAGACATAGCGAACACCAGACATGAAAACGGCGCGCCGGTGGCGCGCCGTTTTTGTTTGGCAACAGTGCATCCTCGTCAAATAACATTATTGGCCGGCTGGGGCCGTAGCTGTATCGATCCGCTTCTGCCCGCTTGCGTGGTCGCTATCGTCGGCTCATGCTGCGGCATTCTTGCTCGTACTGCCGGCGCGTGAGTTTTTCGGCATCCATTTGATTCATCAATTTGGACTGTGGCCACATGAGGTATTTCCCGCTGGTATGGGCTGGCCTTTGGCGTCGGCCGGCCAGGACCATGTTCACTTTCCTTTCCATCGTGGTGGCCTTCATCCTGTTCGGAATCCTGGCCGCGATCAGCGGAGGGTTGGCGCATGCGCTGGATGCGGCGCGCGTGGACCGGCTGATCGTCGACCGCAAGTTCGGCACCAACCTGCCGCTTGCCTCTCTGGACCGGGTAGCGGCCTTGCCAGGGGTGACGGTGGTGGCGCCCCGCCAGATCCTGGTGGGTTACTATCGCGACCCGAAACAGCCTTTCGGAATTGTCATGTCGGACCGGCGCTTTTTCGCGGTGCGACCGGAATTGAACGCAACGCCCGAACAGATCGACAGGTTGATGCGAACGCGAACCGGCGCGTTGATCACGGTCTTCGCGGCCCAGCAGTTCGGATGGAAAGTCGGCGACAAGGTCCCGGTGATATCGAACACGCCCCGGAAAGATGGCGGCAAAGTCTGGACCTTTGATATTCTGGGCATCATCGACAATGTCGACCAGCCCGGCCGGTCACGCTTCTTTATCGGCAATTACGATTACGTCGATCAGGAGCGGACCGCCAACAACGGCACCATCGATCGCATGCTGGTTCGGATTGCGGACCCCGCCAGGGCAACGCAGATCAGTCGCGCCATAGATGCGCTGTTTGAAAATTCGGGCGCGCCAACCCGGACGGCTTCGGAAAAATCCCAGGCCCAGACCGGCGCGCAATCCATCGGCGATATCGGATTTTTTATCCGCGCGGTGATCGCAGCGGTTCTGTTCATGCTGCTGTTCCTGACAGGCAATACCATGATGCAGTCTGTGCGGGAGCGTCTGCCCGAGTTCGCGGTGCTGAAGGCGATGGGATATTCCGATTCCAAACTGCTGTGGCTGGTCTATGCGGAATCGGCAATCCTCTGCCTGATGGCGGCCTTGACCGGATTGGCGTTGGCCAAATTCGGCATACCGCGGATCAAGGAGGTCGCGCCCCAGGTGGGGCAGATATTGTTGATGCCCTGGTCGGCAATCGGCACGGGCCTGGGTTTCGCGCTTCTGGTCTCGTTTGTCAGTGGATTGGTGCCGGCCCTGCGCGCCAGGCGGCTGAGCATCACTGACGCCTTGGCGGGCCGCTGATGATGCGGGCCCTTCAACAGATCATGGCCGTCACGCTGATGAGTTTGCGGTCCATTCCAGACCGGCTGGGGTCGTCTCTTGTTGTGGTCATTGGAATGGCATGTGCCGTCGGCGCCCTGGTCTCGATCCTCTCCATGTCGGCTGGTTTTCTGCGGACCATGGAAAACACCGGGAATGCCTCCCGCGCGATTGTCCTGAGCGACGGCGCCCTGGGGGAGTGGGGCAGCACGATTTCCCGCGAAACGGTGACGACAATCACCGACATGCCGGGTGTCAAAGGCGACCCGATATTCAAGCGCGTGGTGTCGGCGGACTATGTTGGCTACACGGTCGTCATCAAGAAAAGCAACGGCCTGGACGCCTATGTGACGATACGCGGTGTGGGCAGGGCCAATGCCGCGCTCAGGCCCGAGATCAAGCTGGTCAGCGGCCGCATGTTCCGGCCGGGTCAGTATGAGATCATCACCGGCGTGGCGGCGCAGTCGCAGTTTGAAGGCTTGAAAGAAGGAGACCGCGTTTCGCTGCCGGAAGGCGAGTGGCTGGTGGTGGGCACGTTCGACAGCAATGGCAGCTCTACGGAATCCGAACTGATCACCGACGCCGCCACCTTGATGTCTTCCATGCGGACGACGGCCTTCAAGAGCTTCACGGTGCTGCTGGAGTCGCCGGATTCCCTGGCGCAATTCAAAAGCGCGATAACGTCGCGGCCCGGCCCTGCCCTCCAGATCGAGCGGGAAACGGATTATTACGCGGACCAGTCGAAAGCCTTCACCAAGTTTCTCACCACGATTGCCTATGTGGTGGGCGGAATCATGGGATTGGGCGCGATGTTCGGCGCGCTGAACACGATGTATTCGGCCGTCAGCTCCCGCACGCGTGAGATCGCCACCTTGAGGGCGCTGGGCTTTGGCGCCGCCGCGGTCGTTACGTCGGTCATGGTCGAAGCCCTGGTCTTTTGCGCCGCTGGGGCTCTGATCGGGATCGGTGTTGCGGCATTGCTGTTCAACGGAAATGAGCACGCCATGGGCGGCCTGGTTATCAGGCTCGCCGTGACACCGCAGCTTGCCTTTATGGGCACGGTGTTTGCCTTGGCGCTGGGGCTGGTTGGCGGGCTGTTTCCGGGTATCCGCGCGGCGCGGTTGCCGGTCGCAGAGGCCTTGCGGGCGGTTTGAGGCGCCCGTTTCGCGGAACGCGGGCGCGTGTCCGCGCGTTGAAAACCTGGACCCGAAAAAGGCATGGCATGACCGACAACAAGCTCGTACCGAAAATTGCCGAGACCGCGCGGCAGGAGCGTGCACAGGGCGGCCAGCCGCAGGCCTCCAGCAGCGGCGATCCCAATGCCAACGCGGCAGGCCCGCATGACAAGCCCGGGCAGGCCAACGACGTCGCGACCGAAGGCACCGGGATGCTGCCAGAAGCTGGCGAAGCATCCCAGGACGACATGGCGCCCGGCGGCTAGCGTCAGCAGGTCGGAAAGCATGAAAAAACGGCGCGCCGGTGGGCGCGCCGTTTTTGTTTGTGAAGCCGGGTGACGCTTCTAGGTGCGCCGCGTCGCCTGCCACTTGCTGCCGTCGGAGGCCGAGCCTTCCATGCGGTTGCCGTTGACGCGTCCGGTATACATCTTGCCGCCGGCGGTGAAGGTGATTTCGGCGCCCCGCATCTTGCCGTTGGCGATCGGGGCAGCGTTCATATTGCCGGTCAGCATCTGGAAATTCTGCGACAGGGTCAGGTCGTTCTTGCCCATCTGCCAGGTGCCGCCGACCTTGGCGGGGATGATCCAGAGCATGGCGCGGCAGAAGCTGGAGCATTCCTGGCTGGCGGAAATGGATTCATCGGGCTCCCAGTCGGACATGTCGAAGGTGTTGGACACCACCCGCGTGCCGGGCTTCATGTTGAGCAGGGTTGGGCGCAGCCGCAGGTTGAGGCTGGAAAGCAGGAACAGGGTCACCACATCGGCCTTGCTGAAGTCGGTCTCGAAGATGTCGCCCTGCACGAAAGTGGCCTTGTCGGAGACGCCGGCATCGGCGGCATTGCGCTTGGACAGCGCCACCATGTCGGGATTGAATTCGACGCCCATTGCCGTGATGCCGCGCTTGGCGGCGGTGATGACCGTGCGCCCGTCGCCCGAGCCCAGATCGACCAGATAATCCTTGGGCGTGACCTTGGCCATGTCGAGCATGCGGTCGACCAGCGCCTGCTGGGTCGGCACCCAGACCACATCCTTGCCCGGCTGGCCGCTGTAAGGCTCGAAAGGCTTGGTGAGTTGCGCCATGGCGCTGCTGGTCATTGTGGCCGTGAAGCAGGCCGCAAGCAGAAGGTGGGAAAAGCGTTTGAGCGTGGTCGCGGGCGTCATGTGATCTCCTCGAAGGTTTGCGAAATAGAGCGTGTCAATTACTGCAAAAGAATGGCGCTTGGGGCGCTGTCAGAAGATTCCCACCGCAAGCTCGGCCCAGACGGTCAGAAGCGCGGCCGCAAGCCCGCCCCCGATAGCGAGGCGGGAGCCGCGCGTGGCCATCTTTTGGGTGATGAGCACATAAGCCAGGCCGGTGCCGAACAGCAGCGCGCCCATCACCAGGAAATCGCCCGGGCCCCAGTTCATTTCGTCGGTGAACAGCATCGCGATCGCGGGCACCATCATTAGGCCAGCGGTGATCATGGCGATGCGGAGAATGGACTTGCTCATCGGTTACATCCTTTCGGGCGCGGAGGATCGGCGCAGGCGTTTGAAAAAGGCGCTGACACGGTGGCGGAACTGTTCGCGCCGCACCACGCCCTTGTCCGTCACCCAGTTGAGCTGGATCACCCGGCGCGGGCCTTCGAAGGCGTGAAAGCCGTGCCAGGCATGGGGCTCGTTCTTGAAGACCAGCAGGGTGCCCTGGTCGGGCGGCACTTCGGCAATCACATCGTCCAGATTGTCGGGGCCGCGCAGCAGGCGCAGCCGCCCTGTTTTCGCTTCCCAGTCATTGTTCATATAGATCAGAACCGTCACCAGCTTGGTGCGCGAATCCGTGTGGATCTGGCCGTCGCGCGCCGCCGAAACGCCGCGCGCCGTCACCATGGTGGGACGGCCGGTCAGGTCGACGCCCAGTTTCTTTTCCACCGCCCGGGTGAATTCCGGGCCCTGGATGGCGTCCATCAGTTCGGCAAAGGCGGGACCGTATTTGAGGGTGGGCAGGGGAAAGCTGCCGGGATGGCTGACCAGCGGAAAATCGGCATTGATTGCGGGCATGGCGCCCACCTTCACAAAGCCCGGCACCATGGCATAGGCGAAAGGCTCGCGCGCCACGGCGGCGGCTTCAAAGGCATCGAGGTCGATGGGCAGGGCCATGGGTTGGGCCATACTATCAGGATGGCAAAACTGCAAAAAGGGGCGGCCAGCGCCTATTTGGCGAGCTGGGCGGCCTTCAGATTCGAAGGATCATAGGAAAATACGATTTTGCGGTCCGGACGGGTGAGGCGCTTGTCCTTGTGGGCATAGTGCAGCCTGTCGAGAATATCCTTGATGATGTTAAGCCGTGCCAGGCGCTTGTCATCGGCATGCACCAGCGTCCAGGGCGACATCGGGCTGTGCGTGCGCGCCAGCATCTCGTCGCGCGCCGCGCTATAGGCTTTCCAGTATTTCAGCGCCTGGCCGTCAATCGGACTGCTCTTCCATTGCGTCAGGGGGCTGGCCTTTCGGTCTTCAAGGCGTCGCTGCTGCTCAGCTTTGCTGATGTCGAGATAGTATTTGAGAATCTTGATGCCCGAGGCGGCCAGCATCTTCTCAAAGTCCAGGACGGAGTTCATGAACTCCTCATGCTCGGCCGGCGAGCAAAAGCCCATGACCTTTTCGACACCGGCGCGATTGTACCAGCTGCGGTTCAAGAGAACGAGTTCCTGGGCGGCGGGCAAATGCTGGACATAGCGCTGAAAGTACCAGGAGCTGCGATCACGGTCCGATGGCTTGCCCAGTGCGACGACCCTGGTTTCGCGCGGACTGAGATGCTGGATGATGCGCTTGATCGTACCGTCCTTGCCGGCGGCATCGCGGCCTTCCAGGATAATCAGGATCTTGTCGTTGCAGGCGATGAAGTGGCGTTGCAGCTTGACCAGTTCGATCTGCAGATTGCGCAGCGTTTCCTTGTAGACCTTTTTCGGGACAGCGGAGGCGGGCCTTCGGCTATCCGGTTTGTCGGCTTTTGCGGGCGCCGTCATCGGCGAAGGTTCCTTGCGGGCTGGGCGGCGGCGATGATGTTCGTATGTTACGGGGCAGGGCCGCAAGGGCTTAAAAAAACAGGGACGGGCGCGATGTCCAGCGCGCCCGTCCCAACTCCGGAACTCTAATTTTGCCCCTTAGAATCCCGGAGCAAACAGGTGTTAGTGGCCTCCCGTATTGTAGTGGATCACGCGGGCGGTGTTGCCGATGGCGCTGGACTGCATGCCCACCGTGCCGCCGACATTGAAGGCGTTGACGGCCATGTTGGAGATCGCCGAGGAATGGTTGATCTGCTTGTTGAAGACCGGGAAGTTCGGCGCATTGGAGTCGGCTTCAAAGCTGTTGCTGATGGACGAATTCTGGAACACCGCATTGCCACCAATGTTGGTCACGAAGGCGTTGGTCCCGGTAAAGGGGTCCTGGGCGCCGCATTCCTGGTAGCTCTTCACCGAGGTCAGCACCGGATCGGTCGAGACGCTGGCCCCGTTGCACAGCGCGGAGTTGCTGACGCCCACGCTGCCCCACACATTGTTGGCATCCAGCGCGACGTTGGAGCCGATGGTGGCGTCCGGACCGACGATCTGGTTGTTGAAAGCGCGGGTATTGTCCATCGTGATGACGTCCACGATGTTGCCGGCCGCGGCGCCCTGGGCCACCACATCGCCGCCCACTGTGTCGACAACGCCCAACAGGTTCGACCAGTTGGTCGTGGTGTTGATCTGGTCGTTGACCACCAGGGAGCCGATGGCGCCCTGCATCAGGCTGTTGTCGTTCCAGGTGCCGTATTGCTGGGCAAAGGCGCTGGTGGCCGTGGCGGTCATCAGGACCGAGGCGAGAAGGATCTTGCGAAGGGACATTTTGAACTCCTGAGAAATGGGTTGGTTGGGGCTTTAATTCAGTTGGTTGTTGTTACAGGCCGCCGCGAAGCTGCAGACCGAAGCCGGGTTCCTGCGGAACGTAGCTGCGATAGGGCGACTGGCGATACGCGTCGTTGTAAGGCTGCGGCGCGTAGGCGACCGGATAAGGCTGCTGCTGCTGATAGGGCGCGGGATAGTGCGCCGGATAAGCGGCCTGCGGGTAGTAGGGGCTTTCGCTCGCACCGCGCAGCGGATCTGCCATGGTGCCCAGCGGGATGGCGCAGGAACCGCCCGGCGCCCGGTAGATGCGGGTCAGCATTTCCAGGGTGGCGCGTTCCAGAACCGAACGAACCGCCAGTTGCACCGGCTCCAGCGCGCTTTCGCCGATGGAGATGTCGAAGAAGTTGGTGCCCAGGAAGTCGAACACGCCGGCAGAAACCTGACGGCCGATGATCTGCTTCTGATAGGAAATCACGTCGGCCACTTCCAGCGTGTTGGTGTTCACCAGGCGCAGGTCCATGCCGATATTCATCACATACAGGCTGCCGCCCGCGGTGCCGGTCATGGCGTTGGTGCCGGTGCCGCCGCCATTGCCCGAAGCATTCTCGGAGCGGATGTTGAAGTTCAGCTCGGTGATGCCGCCGACGATGTAATAGTCGGAGCCGGGGATCGAGCCCGCCAGGATGCGGCGGAAGTCGCCCGGCTTGGCGTCGGGACGCGGTGCGTCATCGCCGATCAGCTTGTTGTTGGCATACTTCAGTTCCATTTCGGCCACCGAGGTGTCGAAACGTTCAACCATGTGCACGCCCGCCTTGTTCAGGGCGCTCATCGCCATCAGGGCGGCGCCGGCGGTGACCTTGCGGCCCGAGCCGTCGGATTCGGTCTTGCCGGTATAGTCGGCGATCTGGCCGACCGCGATGCGGACCGGGCGCTGGCGGACATAACCGGCCAGGCAGCGCAGGGCCGCGGAATAGGGGGTTTCGTTGCTGATCACGGGCGCGCCGCCGATCGGGGAGGTGTAACGGCCTACCGCATTCGGGGTGGGGCTGATGCAGCCTTCAAGCGCGACGACCGCCATCAGGGCGACGAGGGGCTTGAGGAGGTGTTTGCGAGCGCGGCGAGTCATGGGAGGGGCTTCCCTTCTTTCCTAGTAGTAGTTCTTAGTGCGTGTTCAGATCGGCGGTTGCCGTCTGGTTGCCGTTGTTGATCTGCGTCGAGTCGATGATCGTGGTGTTGCGACTTCCAATGACAGTGACCGAGAGCTGATTGCCGATCGCGGTAGCCTGTCCGTAAGCGTTCATTGCACCGCCCATGCCAACTCCGCCGCCGGCATACTGGGCGCCGGAACCCTGGCTGTACTGGGCGCTGACGGGACGGCCATTGACCATGGTCAGGTTGCCGTTGCCGTCGCGCAGCGAGTAGCTGGAGCCCTGGTTCTGGGTGGCCGCGCCATAGCCGTTGTAACTTCCCGAATTGGTCCAATCGGCCGCCTGCGCCGTGGAGACGGCGGCGGCGAGGAGGGCCAAGGCGATGAGGGTTTTCGAACGGGTCATGGCGGTTCTTCCAAAATCTGTTGCCTCGTACAGAGCAACCGCCATGCCAGTTTCTTAATCGGCGTTAGGAATTGACCGTGCCGGGGCGGGACAGAGGCTGGGAAAAAAGCCCGCCATTGCTGGCTTTTCTGCAAGGTCCTGGCCGGAACCTTCGGCGCCGGGTCCGCTGTTCAAACCCTGCTGTGCCGCCTTGACGCAAGACAGGCGGACGCCGGGCGCGCTGGCACTGTTCCAGCCTGGGACAGATTGCCGGCGGGTCTGGCCCGTCCCGGCGAAGCGTCTTATGAAGCGCCATGGCCTTCCTCCAGCCCCAGACCCCGCGCCAGCCCGTCTTCCAGGCCCCTGCCGTCGTGCTGTGGCTGATCGGTGCCCTGGCGGCATTGCATGGCTTGCGCATGCTGGTTTCGGACGCCCGCGCCCAGGACCTTGTCTTTGCCTATGGGTTGGTGCCGGCCCGCTACAGCCGTGCCTTTCTGGAAAGCCACATGGCCGATCCTGGCACAGTGTGGGAACGGGCGATTCCCTTCGTCTCTTATATGGGGCTGCACGGCGACATCACCCATCTGGTGATTAACTGTCTTTGGCTACTGGCCTTTGGCCCGATCGTGGCGCGGCGCTGGGGCGGTGTGCTGTTCCTGGTATTATTTATTGTCTGCGGCGTGGCGGGGGCGGGCGCCTATCTGGCGATGAACTGGGGCAGCGCGGTGCCGGTGGTCGGCGCTTCGGGGGCGATCTCCGGCCTGATGGCGGCGGCGATCCGCATGATGCCGCCCAGCACCGCGCCCTGGATGACGGCGGTTGGCGAGCAGCCCCTGGCGCCGCTTTTCTCCCGCCAGATCCTGATGTTCAGCGCGGTGTGGGGGGTGATCAATTTCCTGGCGGCGATGATGGATATCGGCGGCGGCGGCCAGAGCGGGCTGATCGCCTGGCAGGCGCATCTGGGCGGTTTCGTCGCCGGGCTGCTGCTGTGCGGGATTTTTGACGGGCTTCGACCGCGCGCGGTGGGCCAGCCTCTGGAAAGTTAAAAGCCATTTGCAGCCCACATTATGTCACGGCCCGCCGAGTGCGGGCCGCCCAGGTGACGCAATCGCGGGTTTTGCAAGGCGGGCCGCCGTCAATCCCTTGGATACTGAGACTGTCCCATCTGGGTGGCCCACACTCCGGTGGGCCATGACATTCAGGATGTGGTTCCTCTCACGCCCCACTCGACAAGCCGCCTCACCGGCGCTAGCATCTATTACGATTGTAGGTGGATCACGATGCGGCTTCCCAAACTCAGCAAGCTTGAACTTCAGATCATGGAGGCGCTGTGGAGCGGCGGGCCCTTGGCCATCCGCGAGATTCAGGAGACCTTTCCGCAGAAGGGCCGCCCCGCCTACACCACGGTCCAGACCATGGTCTATCGGCTGGAAGTGAAGAAGGCGCTGCGCCGGGCGCGCAAGATCGGCAATGCCCATATTTTCGAAGCGCTGCTTTCGCGCGACGCCGCCCAGCGCCGGCTGGTGGATGATTTCCTGGGGCTGTTCGGCGGACGCATGCAGCCGGTGATGGCGCAGCTGATCGAGGCGGGCAACCTGACGCCCAAGGATGTGGTGGACGCCGAAAAGCTGCTGCGCGATCTTTCCAAGCGCAAGAAAGAGCCCTGATGGCCCCGCTGCTGGATCATCTCTGGCAGTCCACGCTGGTGGCGGCCCTGGCGGCGCTGCTGGCCCTGGCGCTTCACAACAACAGTGCGCGGCTGCGCTTCTGGTTGTGGTTCGCCGCTTCGATAAAATTCCTCGTGCCCTTCGCGGCGCTGGCGGCGCTGGGTGAGAGCCTGGCGCGGCTGCTGCCGGTGACGGTGACGGCGCCGCCGCATCTTGCGGCCATGGCGCCCGCCGCAGAACGCATTTCGGCCCCCGCCACCATGCTGGCGGTGCCGGAAGCCGCCGCCGGGATGAGCTTGGCGCTGCTGCTGGGCCTGGTCTGGGCGCTGGGCTTTGCCGCCGTGCTGGGTATTCAACTGATCCGGTCGCTCAAGCTGCGCCGCCTGTTGCGGGACGCGCGCGATGTCGAGATGTCCCTGCCCACGGATATAAAGGTGAAGACCTCGGCCTCGCTGCTGGAGCCGGGATTGGTGGGAATCTTCAAACCCGTGGTGCTGCTGCCCCAGGGGCTGATGGCGCGGCTGAGCCATGGCGAGATCCAGTCGATCCTGGCGCATGAGCTGACGCATCTGCGCCGCCGGGACAATCTGACCGCGGCGGTCCACATGGTGGTCGAGGCGCTGTTCTGGTTCTATCCGCTGGTCTGGCTGATCGGGGCGCGGCTGATCGCCGAGCGCGAACGGGCCTGCGATGAGGGCGTGCTGGCGCGCGGCCATGACCGCGAAGTCTATGCCGGCGGCATCCTGAAGGTCTGCAAATTCTGCCTGCACTCGCCGCTGGCCTGCGCGCCGGGCGTGTCGGGCGGCAATCTGGGCCTGCGGGTGCGCCAGATCATGACCGCGCCGGATGCACAGAGACTGGCGGCGCCCAAGAAACTGATGCTGGTCAGCGCCGCGATGCTGATCCTGACCGTGCCCGTACTGGCGGGGCTGGTGGCCGCGCCATTGCCCCAGGCGATCAATGACGTCAGCCGCACCGTGGTGGCCGCCGCCGACCAGGCCATCACGCGCGGCAT
Organism: Micropepsales bacterium; assembly: GCA_038256475.1. Classification (GTDB taxonomy): domain Bacteria; phylum Pseudomonadota; class Alphaproteobacteria; order Micropepsales; family Micropepsaceae; genus Rhizomicrobium. The sequence continues at coordinate 12,819 of JBBSKJ010000008.1, forward strand.
GGCCGCGATGGGCTTGCCGCTGGGCGCGCTGCCCGTGCCGCCGCCCCAGCGCTTGCCGCGCCTGAAACTGGCGAGCGTGGCGGCCCCGGTGGCCGAACCGCCCAGCTTCACCGTCGCCGCCTGGCAGCCGCAGGGCCTGCCCGCCGTGGCGCCGCCGCCAGACACCATGGCGGTGAGCAGTGCGCCAACACCGACCGTGACGGCGAAGGCCGTGCCCGTGGCGCGAAGCGCGGGCAGCACACCGTCATCGGTGCAGCTTGCGGTCAAGGCGCTGAATCCGCGCGGCGCGGGCGATCCCAATGGCGTCACGTGCCGGGTGCCGCAGCAATTGCCGGGATCGCGCCTGCGTGGCCCGGAAGTCTGCCAGACCAACAAGGTGTGGGCGCAGCTTGCCGCCAACCGCCAGATTCTGATGCCGGATGGCAAGTCGGTGATCGCGACCGACATGACCTCGGAAGCCTGTGGCGCTGAGCGCGTGGCGGGCGTCACGGCGAGAATATCGGGCACCATTGCCGGCGCCAAAACCAGCTACAGCTGCAACTGATTTTTCGAAATTACGGCTTGCCTTAGCGCATAATAGCTTGGTAGAAAAACACACATGAGTAGTAGGGTTGAGAACCGCATGATCCGCACCGCCGCCCTTTGCGCCCTGGTTTCGCTTTTGCCCCTGGCCGCCATCGCCGGGCCGAGTCCTTCGGCCCACGGCGCCGCCATGGCGCTGGATCCGCGCGGGGAAGGCGATCCGGCTGCTGTGACCTGCCGGGTGCCGCAGCATCTGCCGGGATCGCGGCTCAGAGGCCCGCTGGTCTGCCAGACCAACCGGGTTTGGGCCGCGCTGCACAGCTATCGCAACATCATCTTGCCCGACGGCCGGACCTTGGTGGCGACAGGCCTTGGCTCGGAAGCCTGCGGCGCCGAACGTGTCGCCGGGGTGACGCCGCTGATCCGCCTCGGCAACGCCCGCACGGTTTATCGCTGCGATTACTGAGTCTTTTGAAGCCCGGCGGGTTGCCCGGAGCATAATCTGTTGGTAGAAAAACATACATTAGTAGTAGAGATAACAGAATGAGACATAGAGTTGCGTTCGGGACATTGCCCCCGACGCCGGCGGCGGCGCCGGGTTCGAAACCAGAATGTGTGACCGGGGCTTTCCCCCCCAAGCCCCCCGCGGGTGCTTCGGTCACCGCGTTTCGGGCCCGCGCCGCCGCCGACCCCTTAGATTTCCTGAGCCATCATCCCGGCCTCAGCGCCAGCGATATCGGCATCCTGCGCGGCGTGCTGCTGTCGCCGGGGACACGCTGATGCGTGCCGCCACGGTGGTGATTGTGGGAATCGCCGCAGGCTTGCTGGCGCCGGTGCTGGCCGCGCCGCCGGCGCAAAGCCTCGGCGTGGGGCAGGACCCGCCAAGCTGCGCCATGGCGCTGGCCCTGCCGCAGGAGCTGGGCGCGCTGGTGAAAGCGGGGCGCGACGGCGCGCCGTGCAGCCCCGAGATCATATTGATGACCACGCCGCTGACCCTGGTGGAAATTTCCGCCCAGGGGTTCGCGCATATCTGGGCGCGGCCGGCGCCCGCGCCAAACGCCCGGATCGAAAAGGCCCATCAGGTCATCCGCCAGGCCTATGAGAGGGTGATGGGCGGGCTGGAACGCATGGCGGCAAACGCGCCGCCCGCGGGCGAGGCCGCGGAACACCAGCAGGCGGTTTCGCAATGAAAAAGGCGGCGGCGATCTTTGGTTTCTGGATCGCCGCCGCCATACCGGCGATGGCCCAGGCCCCCGCACCTGCGGACAGCATCACGGTGACCGAGGGCAAGGTGCCCCGCGAAGTGATCGATGCCTTCATTTCATCCCATGCCGCGCCGACCCAGGCGCTGGATCAGATGGCGCGGTGGAAGGTGCCGGTCTGTCCCATGGCGGTGGGGGTGCCCAAGGAGTTCGCCCGCTTTGTCGAACAGCGGGTGCGGGCGGTGGCGGCGGAGGTTGGCGCGCCGGTGGGTGATGCGTCGTGCCAGCAGAATGTCAGCATCATCTTCACGCCTGAGCCCCAGACGATGGTCAATGAAATCCGCCGGCGCAGTTCGGCCTTCCTGGGCTATCACTCCAGCAGCGCACAGGGCGATAAACTGGCGGAGGTGAAGCACCCCATCCAAGCCTGGCACATGACCGGGACTCGCGATTTGCGCGGCTCGTTGGAAGCCGACAACGGCCGGATGAGCACCAACACGCTGCATCTGCGCCTACCCGATCCGTCTGGTACCTCCCTTATCGATATGTATCTACCCTATGCGCGGGCGGCGAGCGTCACTGGCGGACGATTGGGCAATGGCCTCAGCAGCGAATTCACCCATGCCTTGATCGTCGCCGATATCCAATGGGCGGCAGAGCCGGAAATCGGCACCATTGCCGACGCCATGGCATTGCTGGCGCTGTCGCGGCCTGTTTTGTCTGATGCCTGCCAGAGCATGCCCAGCATCCTGGATCTGCTTGCCAAGGATTGCGTGCGGAGCAGTGAGACCAAGGCTCTTAGCGCGGCTGATCTGGCCTTCCTGCGCGGGCTCTACCAGATGACCGTGGATGCCAACCTGCCCAGGCAGATGAGCGAAGTGGCATACCAGATGCAGCAGGCGCTGGGCGGCCGATAAGCCCCTGACCAAAAGTCAGGCTGGCGCCGAATTGTCCTGCCGGCGGCTTCGAATATTCACGGAAAGTTCTGTTTGATGAAACTTTCTCATGCTGAAGGCTGGCGGCTTCCTGTGTTTTACTGTCGCTGAAGGCTTTCCCCTAAGGACGTCCTTCGCAAGAAGATTGACAGGGACCGCCCGGGATTTTCCCGGGCGGTCCTTGTTTTTTGCCAACCGATCAAAGGGATAGGGCACACTGTAGCGGCTGAGGCTCGGCATGCGACCGCCGCTCTGCGGTCATTCGAGCCTGGTCCATTTGAGCCGCAGCGCGTTGCCGATGACGCTTACCGAGGACAGCGCCATCGCGGCGGCGGCAATCATCGGCGACAGCAGAATGCCGAAGGTGGGATAGAGCACGCCCGCCGCCACCGGCACGCCAATGGCGTTATAGGCAAAGGCGAAGAACAGGTTGAGGCGGATATTGCCCATTGTCGCTTTTGACAGGGTGCGGGCCCGGACGATGCCCAGCAGGTCGCCGCCCAACAGGGTCAGGCCCGCGCTTTCCATGGCGACATCGGTGCCCGACCCCATGGCGATGCCGACATCCGCGGCCGCCAGGGCAGGGGCGTCATTCACGCCGTCGCCCGCCATGGCGACGATGCGTCCTTGCGCCTTCAGCCGGGCGACAATGGCGTGCTTTTCATCGGGCAGGATTTCCGCTTCGATCTCGGTGATGCCAAGCTGTTTGGCAACCGCGGCCGCCGTGGTGCGGTTATCGCCGGTCAGCATCACGATGCGGATACCATCCTTGCGCAACGCGTCCAGTGCGGCGGTGGTGGTGGGCCGGACCGCGTCGGCGATGGCGAAGATGCCCGCCGCGCGCTTATCCACCGCAATGAAGATCGCCGTGGCGCCATCCTGGCGCAGTTTCTCCGCCTGATCCTGCAGGGCGGTCACGGGCACGCCCTCTTCCTCCAGGAATTTGCGATTGCCCAGAATGATGCCGCGCCCCTCGACCGTGCCGACCGCGCCCTTGCCGGACGGGGAATCGAAATCGCTGACAGCCGGAACGGCGATGCTGCGCGCCCTGGCGGCGGCCACGATCGCCATGGCCAGGGGATGCTCGCTGGCGCTTTCCACCCCCGCGGCCAGGCGCAGCAGCTCATCCTTGTCGAATCCGGCATTCGCCACGATGGCGGTGACCGAGGGCTTGCCTTCGGTGAGGGTGCCGGTCTTGTCCACCACCAGCGTGTCGACATGCTCCATGCGTTCCAGCGCTTCGGCGTTCTTGACCAGCACGCCGGCCTGGGCGCCGCGCCCCACGCCCACCATGATGGACATGGGTGTCGCCAATCCCAGTGCGCAGGGGCAGGCAATGATCAGAACGGTGACCGCCGCGACCAGGGCATAGGACAGGCGCGGCTCGGGTCCGAAAGCCATCCAGGCCGTAAAGGCCGCCAGCGCAATGGCGATCACGGCGGGCACGAACCAGGCGGAGACCTTGTCGGCCAGCCTTTGAATGGGGGCGCGGCTGCGCTGCGCATTGGCGACCATCTGGACAATGCGCGCCAGCATGGAGTCATGGCCGACCTTCTGCGCCGTGACGACCAATGCCCCGGAACGATTGATGGTGCCGCCGATCACCTTGGCGCCCACCTCTTTCGTCACCGGCATGGATTCGCCGGTGACCATGGACTCGTCCACTGCCGAGCGGCCGTCCACGACTTCGCCGTCGACCGCAATCTTCTCGCCGGGGCGCACCCGGATGCGGTCGCCGACCACAATGGCGTCCACCGGCACCTCGGCTTCGCCCTGATCGGTGATGCGCCGCGCGGTCTTGGGGGCGAGGTCGAGCAGGGCGCGGATCGCGCTGGAGGTATTTTCCCGCGCTTTCAATTCCAGCAACTGGCCCAGCAACACCAGCACCGTGATCACGCCCGCGGCTTCAAAATAAACCTCGACCATGCCGTGGGTGCGCAGGGCCGGGGGGAATGCGCCGGGGACCAGCGTGGCCGCCGCGCTATAGGCCCAGGCCACGCCGGTCCCCAGCGCGATCAGGGTGAACATGTTGAGGCTGCGCTGGACCAGTGAAGTCCAGGCCCGCTGAAAGAAGGGCCAGCCGGCCCAGAACACCACGGGCGTGGCGAAGATCAATTGAATCCAGGCCGAGCCGGGTATCAGGTGGTTGATACCCAGCATTTCGGTGAACATGCCAAGCACCACCAGCGGAAGCGTCAGCACCAGCGCAATCCAGAAGCGGCGGGTCATATTGGCCAGTTCGGGATTGGGGCCGGTTTCCGCCGTTGCCATCAGGGGTTCCAGCGCCATGCCGCAGATCGGGCAGGCGCCGGGACCTTCCTGGCGGATCTGCGGATGCATCGGGCAGGTGTAGATGGTGCCCGTGGTGGCGGAAGCGGTGGCGTGCTTGTTGCCGCCGCCGCAGCAGCCGCCCTGTTTTTCGGTGGGCGTC
>JBBSKJ010000009.1:0-17857 GCA_038256475.1 Micropepsales bacterium
GCGAGCATGTCACCGGCTATTTCAAGCTGCATCCCGATTTCGTGAAGATCGTGCGCGCCGCGCCCTATCCGCCGCTGGCAAAAAAGGGCGGCCGCTTCACCATCGATACGCCCGACGATCTGGCCTTCATCGAGGCGGTGCATGCGCGACTTGCGGCCAAGGCGGGCGAAGCGTCGCTGGCCGATCTGCTGCTGCTGCTGGAACGCGAACCCGAACTGATCCAGATCAACGCCCATGTGAAGCAGAAGCCGATCCGCATGTCCGGCGGGTTGGCGCTGATCCGCTGTGACGGCGGCGGCAAGTACGGCTATGGCCATGTCAAGCGCATGGTGGCGCTGGCGCGCGCCCTGCGCGATCGCGAAGGCATCGGCGCGATCTTCGCGCTGAATGGCAGCGAAGATGCCGCCACGCCGATACGCCGCGCCGGGTTTCAGGCCGAGATGCTGCATGGCGCTTCCGACCTGGAAACCTTGATCGACGCGAACAGTCCCGACATTTTCCTACTGGACGGCCGCGAAGGCCCTTCTCGCGCCGACCTGGAAAAGCTCAAGCGCGGCATGGCGGTGACGGCGGTCATCGATGACAGCCATGAACGACGTCTGGCCGCCGACTATGCCTATTATCCGCCGGTGCCGGGTGCCAAGGCGCTGGACTGGCGTGATTCCAACACCTTGCCGCGCATCGGTTGGGAATGGTCTTTGCTGGGGCTCAATCCCAATACCGGCACGGCGCGCACACCGTCATCGCTTCCCACCTTGTTGGTGGCGATGGGCGGCAGCGATCCCCACGGCCTGACCTTGCGCATGGCCAGGGCATTGGCTGCGCTGGATTCGGTCTTCCGTGTGCGCTTTGTCATCGGCACCGGGATGAAGGATGGCTCCATCGTGGCCCGCGGCCTGGTGGCGCTGAAGAAGAATTATGAAACGGTGGAAGGCGCTGACGATCTGTCCACCGCCTATGCCAGCGCCGATGTGGCGCTCTGCGCCTTCGGCGTCACCGCATATGAACTGGCCGCCTGCGGCATCCCGGCGATCTATCTCGGCCTGACCCCGGACCATGCCAGTTCGGCTTCGGCCTTTGCCGATGCCGGCATGGGCATTTCGCTGGGCGTGGCCGATCAGGTTGCCGATGCGGACGTGCTGCGCACGGTGCAATGGCTCTTGAACAAGCCGGCGGCGCGGCGCGAGATGCGCAACGCCGGACTGTCGCTGATGGACGGACAGGGTGCGGCGCGTATCGCCGCCGATCTGTCGGCGGCGCTGGCGATTGCGCGCGAACCGCTAAAAGCCGCGCTCTAAGGTGAACTATTCCCAACTTGTCATCCCGGCCAAGCGATGCGTCAGCATCGCGCTGAGCCGGGATCCATTTTGCAGGTGGCGCAATGGATCCCGGATAGCCGCTTCGCGGCTTCCGGGATGGGGATAAGCCAATCAAGCCCGCTTTAAAGCTTTGCTTTGACCTGGGCGAAGACATCCGCCCAGTCTCCGCGCGCCGCCGGCATCACGCACGCGCAGGATGGCGCGAACGGCTCATAAGGCTGACCCAGCGCCGTCCAGCTGGTGTCGTACAGAATCTTGAATGTCCGTGTGCCGACACCCGCCGCCAGCCAGGACACGGCCGTCGGCGCGGTAACGACGCTCTCCAATGCCGCCATAAGGCTTGCGGCGCGGTCCAGTTCATTCTTCTGGTCGATGCCCTGCGGCACGATAATCTTGCGGCCGCTGAGCTTTTCCAGCTCCGCCACCTCATCGCGCGTCGCGTCATACTGAACGCAAACAAAAGTCCGATCCACACCGCGGATGAAATCCGCCCAGGCGGCCAGCGGTGCATATTGAATGGCGCGATGGCCGCCGGACTTGCCGCTGCGCCAGCACAGGCCGATGGCCTTCTCACCAAACTGCGATTTCCACTGCGCCACTTCGCTGGCGTCCGGTGTCAGGAAGGCGTGGTGGTTGGGAAAGGCATCCAGTGCGCCGCGCAGATAACGCGGCAGGCTGCCCATCAAGGTGACGGCATTGGCGCCGCCGGACGCTTTCAGCCAGCCATAATCGGCCACCGGCGTGCCGCCGATGCTGCGAATCACCGATGGCTTTACCGTGACATCGGGGAAAGAGCGGGCCAGCAGCGACACCAGCCGGGGCTCACACTCCAGAACGATGCTGCCCCCATCGGCTTTGGCGCGGGCGGCGAGATCGCCCATCACACTGGCGAACAGGATCTGGTCGCCCACGCCCTGTTCGGCGCGCACCAGCAGGCGGGTGCGCTTTAGCGAGCCACCGGTCCAGGGGACCAAACGCTGTTCACCGGACATCGCGGGCACCTTGCCCGGTACCTCGGCCCGAGCGGAATAATCACGCCAGCCATCTTTCAGATCACCGTTCAGAAGATGGAGGATCGCCCGGTTCAGCCGCGCCTGTGCATTTCGGGGCTCGCACTTGATGGCGGCATCGTACAGTGTTCGGGCTTCTTGCCGGTCGCCCGCGTCGCACAGCATGTCGCCCAGATTGGCCAGTGCCGGGGCATAGTTGGGATTGGCCGCCAGCGCGGCGCGGTAATGGAAAATCGCCGTTTCGTCCTCGCCCTTTTCGCGCCGCGCCGACCCCAGGGTCAGGTGCAGCTCCGGGCTTTGGGGGCTGCGGGCCAGCGCCGGCTCCAGCAATGCAATCGCCGAATCGAACTGGCCTGAGAAGCGCAAAAGATTGGCGAGATTGATCAGGGCTTCCAGCCGGGCCGGCTCCAGTGCCAGCACCTGGCGATAGAATGCTTGCGCGGCATCGCCCAGGCCCAGCGCCTGCGCGGTATTGCCCAGCGCGAACAGCACCTTGGTGTCGTCCGGCTTGGCCGTCAGCGCCTGTTCATACTGGGCGATGGCTTCCACATGCCGTCCCTGCGACGACAGCCTCAACCCCGACTGATAGGCGGCGCTCATTCTTCCAGTCTGGCGCGAGGCCGTTAAGGCCTCGTTAAGCGTGTTTTTCAAGGTGATTGCCCGCGCCATTAGCCGCGCCTTAACGCTGGCAATGCGAAATTTCGCGCATGGTCAATGGCTTGGACATGTCTGTGCTGCTGGGCTTCTACCAGGCGCAACGCAATGCGAGTCCTTCCGCGCTCGCGGCGGGCAATGCGCGCATGGCGCAGATGGCCGCGTTGCAGAAGAAGACGTCCACCACCGAGCCGCCGTGGAACACCATCACCAAGACCGATGCCAAGCAGGACGCCAAGGTCCTCTCCACCACCAACTTCCTCGACACATCGAAAGTGCCGCTGTCGCCGGGCGGGACCAAAGACTCCAAGATGGAGCAGGACAATCAGAAGCTATTCGCGCTCTACAGCGCGGTGAACACCCTGGCCTATATGGTCAAGATGGCGCAGCGCCCGACCGCGACCAGCGGCCAGATGGCGGGCCTGAACACCCGCTTCCAGACCGGGATGGAGCAGGTGCAGAAATATCTCGGTTCCACCGAGTTCAACAATTTCAACCTGCAAGCCACCAAGCCGTCGGATTCGGTGACCTCCACCGCCGGGGTTGCCTTCAGTGATTTCACCTATGCCACCAAGAAGTTCGTCACCAATGCGCGCCTGAACGATCCGTTGCCCGGCCTGTCGGCGTCCGACAGTTTCACCATTGCGGTGAAGAAGGGCGGCGTCACCACCAATGTCGCGATTGATCTGAGCCTGGTGCCCGGCGCGCTGAACCTCAACAACATCGTCAGCTATGTGAACGACCAACTGTCGACGGCTGGCTTCTCCACCCGTTTCCAGAAAACGGTGCAGGGCGAAACCCTGACCAGCAGCGCCAACGCCACCTATGGCCTGAAAATCACGCCCGGCGGCACCGAACAGGTCAGCCTGTCGGCCGCGGCCAGCCCGTCGCTCTATCTGGTGGGCAACTCGGGCAGCGCCACCGAAACCAACACCACCACCAACAGCGCCACCTCGGCGTCGGTCACCACCGCCGCCGACCAGACGGGCCGCATCACCAAACTGTCGGGTATCGACGGCACGCCCACCGCCACCTTCAGCGTCAACCAGGCCGCCACCACCGGCACCACCACGGCCAAGGCCAGCGCGGTGGATGCCAATGGCAATATCTATGTCATCGGCAACGCCACCGGCAATTTCAACAACCAGATCAACCAGGGATCGCAGGATTCCTATCTCACCAAGTATGATTCCGCCGGGCATGTGGTTTGGCAGAAATTGCTGGGCAGCGCCGGCAGCGCCAATGGCTATGGCCTGGCGCTGGACCCGTCGGGCGGCGTGGTGGTCACGGGCGCTTCCACGGCCCAGCTGATGACGACCTCGATTTCCAACGGCAACAATGACGCCTTTGTCGCGCGCTACAACGCCAATGGCGAGCAGAGCTGGATCAAGCAGATCCAGACCCTGGCCACCAACCAGTCCAACACGGTCAGCGTGGACGCCAGCGGCAATATCTATATCGGCGGCAGCGTTTCGGGCGGCGTGATCGGCGCGGGCGAAGTGGCGCAGGGCAAGGGCGACGCCTTCCTCGCCAAGTTCGATTCCACGGGCAAGCTGCTGTCGGACACCCAGTTCGGCACCAGCGGCAATGACAGTGTCGCGGCCACCACCACAAGCGCCGATGGCAGCCTGTATGTCGCCACCGTCCAGGACGGCCGCGCCATCGTTTCCAAATATGCCGGGGGCGACATCAACGCCGCGCCGCTCTGGTCGCAGGATCTGGGCGATCTGGCGCCGGGCGGCGGCATCGGCGGCCTGACGGTTTCAAACGGCAAGGTCTATGTCTCCGGCACCACCAGCAATGCCAACCTGACGGCGAGCGGCAGCGCCAGCATCGCGGCCGCCGCCAGCGGCGGCATGGATGCCTTTGTCTTCAGCATGGCCGACAATGGCGCCAGCTTTACGCCGGACAAGGTCAGCTATATCGGCACCGCCACCACCGACACGGCGGGCGCGGTCACGGTCGCGGCCGACGGCACCATCTATGTCACCGGTTCCACCACCGGCACCTTTGCCGGCGCCCAGCGCAGCATCCAGAATGTCACCAACGCGTTCGCCACCGCGCTGAATGCCGACGGCACGGTTAAGTGGACCAAGCAGTTTGGCGGCGCCGGCGGTGTTTCCAGCGGCGCGGGAATCGCGATCGACACGCAAGGATCGAGCGTGCTGGACGCGCTGGGCCTGCCGCGCGGCGCCATCAGCCTCAACCAGTCGGTGGAATTGACGACCCAGACCACGCTGCGCGCCGGCGACAGTTTCCAGATCCGCATTGAAGGCACGGCGGCGCGTACCGCCACCATCACCATCGACAAGGGCGAGACGTTTGACTCGCTGGCCACCAAGATCAACGCCCAGATCAGCGGCATCGGCAAGGCCAAGACCAATTACACCGGCGGCGCTTCCAACCTGAAGATCGCCGTCAATCCCGGCAACACCATCACGCTGCTATCAGGCCCCAAGGATTTCGACGCCCTGGGCAGGCTGGGAATCGCCGAGGGCGTGCTGACCGCGCCCGCCAAGGACGGCAAGACCGCCGAGGCGGAAGATTCCGGCATCACGCCCACTTACGGTTTGGGTCTTACGGGGACGCTGGATATTTCCACCCGCACCGGCGCCAACATGGCGCGCTCGCAATTGCTGGGCGTGCTGTCCGCCTTGCAGAGCACTTACCAGACCACCAACGCGATGCCGGGCCTGCCGACCATCGGCAACACCAGCGGCAAGGCGACATCGTATCAGACGTCGTTGCTGGCGCAGTATAATTTGGCAGCTTCGCTGCTGGGTGGCTAACACACTCCACTGTCATTCCCGGCGAGCGCCGCATTGCGGCGCGAGGGAAGGGAAGCCACCTTTCTGCGGCCGCGAAATCGTGACAAAGAAAGATGGATTCCCTTCCCTCACGCAGGCCGTTGGCCTGCGTTCGCCGGGAATGACAGAATTTAGATGACCTTGTTGAAGACCATTGCGCCGGAAGACTGGGGCGCGTAACCGGGCCGAGGGCCATAGGTGCGGGTCGGCGCATTGGCGCGTTCGACTTCGGCGGCGATGGCCTTGACCATGCCTTCGCTGGCATTCTTGACCCGGGTCAGCATGCGGGCGTGCAGTTGCAGCACCTCGCGGAATTTGGCGGTGATGGCGACAAAGCGCTGGCGCAGGCTCGGCGGCGCGGCCTGGGCAATGCGCGGATCGAAGCCCTGGGCTTCGCGTCCATAGAGCGCGGTCAGTTTCTGGATTTCCGGATCGGCGGTGAGCAGCGCCTGGGGGCGGCCTTCCTTGAGCGCGGCGATGTCGCTTTCCAGCGCCACGATCAGCCGCTCGGCCATGGAGATAAGGCGCTCGATGCGCGGCCCATCTTGAGGAACAACGTCTTTCATTGGGAGGCTCCCGGAGCCGGCGCCTGCTGATGCTTCATCAGTTCGGCCTGCATCGCCGCCGCCAGACCGAAGCCGCCGCGCGCCGTCAGACCCTTGGAATATTGGTCCACCATCATCGAGCGGAACATTTCTTCGCCTTGGCCGCCGCCGAACATGCCGTCGGACTTGATGCCGGAGAACATCGCACCCAGGAACTGGGCGATGAAGACACTTTCATACTCCTTGGCGGCATGGGCCGCCTTGGCCGGGTCCACGATGCCGCTGGGGCGCGTGGGCAACGAAGGCTGCTGGGCCTGGAACAGGGCGCTCTGGTAGCTCGTGTCCATCAGTCCCTCCCTTAGCCAATGACCTGGATGTCGGCCTGCAAGGCGCCGGCGGCCTTGATGGCCTGCAGGATGGAGATCACGTCGCGCGGGCCGACGCCCAGCGCATTGAGCCCGTCCACCACATGCTGCAGTGAGACGCCTTCCTTCAGCACGGTCATCTTGTTGCCGCTGCTGTCGTCGATCTGGATGTTGGTGCGCGGCACGACAACGGTGTCGCCGGTCTGCGAGAAGGGCGAAGGCTGGCTGACCTGGGGGGTCTCGTTGACCTTGATGGTCAGGTTGCCCTGGGCGATAGCCACGGTGGAGATGCGCACATCCGCGCCCATCACGATCACGCCGCTGTTTTCGTCGATGATGACCTTGGCGGGCTGGTCCGGGTTGACCTTCACCTGTTCAATCTCAGTGAGAAGCGCCATCACGCCGCCGGGATAATTGGCGGGCACGGCCAGTTCGACATTGGAGGGATCGATGGCCGTGGCATTGCCGCCGCCCAGATAGGCGTTGACCGCCTTGGCGATGCGGGTGGCGGTGGTCAGGTCGGGATTGCGCAGCGACAGCTTCAACGAGCTGAGGCCGGCAAGCTGGAAGCCGGTGTCTTTTTCCACAATGGCGCCGTTGGAAATGCGGCCCGCGGTGGGCACGCCGCGCGTCACGCTGCCGGCGTCGCCCTGGGCGGAGAAGCCGCCAATGGCGACCGGGCCCTGGCCCAACGCATAGGTCTGGCCGTCGGCGCCGAACAGGGGCGTCACCAGAAGCGTACCGCCCTGCAGATTCTTGGCGTCGCCCATCGCCGACACCGAGACGTCAATGCGGGTGCCGGGGGCGGCGAAAGCGGGAAGGCTGGCGGTCACCATCACGGCGGCGACGTTCTTGGTCTGCATCACCTGGCCGCGGGTGTTGACGCCCAGCCGTTCCAGCATGGTCTGGATGCTCTGCTGGGTGAAAGGCGCGTTCTTCAGGCTGTCGCCGGTGCCGTTCAGGCCCACGACCAGGCCGTAGCCGACCAGCATATTGTCGCGAATGCCCTGGACCTCGATCAGGTCCTTCACCCGGCTGAAGGCCAGGACGGGCGCGGGGGCGGCCGCGATGGCGACTCCCACGGCAAGGGCGGCGAGGCGGAGGTAATAAGGTGCGCGGCGCATGGTCGGCTTCTGCCTTTATGTTCGCGTGTGTCACTGCCAGTTTCGTGCCGCCGCCCCACAAAAAATAACTGTTTAAATACAAATGCTTACCAAGAGGCCGAACAGTGTTCGGCCGCCTGTCGGCAGCAATTGCCGGGTCTAAATGGCCTGCTGGGCGGGTTGCGCCGGGGTACTGCGCCGGATCATCAGCGACAGGAAGGCGGCCAGAACCGCGACAAAGCCGGCCACCACAAAGGCCTGCAGATAGGAGCCGGAGACCGAGCGCGATACCCCGGCCAGGAAGGCCGCCGAGGCGGCCCCGATTTGGTGGCTGGCGGAAATCCAGCCGAACAGGATGGGCGCCTTTTTGATCCCGAAACGCTGGTTGGCGATCGCAAGCGTGGGGGGCACGGTGGCGATCCAGTCCAGGCCATAGAACACCGCGAACAGCGACAGGCCGACAAAGCTGAAATCGGCGAAGGGCAGATAGATCAGCGACAGGCCGCGAAGCCCGTAATAGGCGAACAGCAATTTCCTCGGATCGTAACGGTCGGTCAGCCAGCCCGAGGCCGTGGTCCCCACCAGATCGAACACGCCCATGATGGCCAGCAGGCTCCCCGCCGCCACGATCGTCATGCCGTAATCCTGGCACAGCGCGACCATATGGGTGCCCACCAATCCGTTGGTGGTGAAACCGCAAACGAAAAAGGTGCCGGCGAGCAGCCAGAAATCGCGGCTGCGCGCCCCTTCACCCAGTGCGGTGAAGGCGGTTTTCAAGGGGTTGCCGGTGTCGCGAATCTCGGGCGGATGATCCGGAGCGGCGCCGAACGGCACCTGGCCGACATCGGCGGGCCATTCTGGCAACAAGAACCAGACCAGCGGGATCAGCAGCGCCATGACCAGCGCCACGCTCAGCACCACCGGTTGCCAGCCGCCCGCCTGCGCAATGGCGGAAAGACCCGGAAAGAAAATCAAAGTGCCGGTGGATGTCGAAGCGGCGAACAGGCCCATCACCAATCCGCGATTGGTGACAAACCAGCGATTGACGATGGTGGCCGACAGGACATTGGTGATGCAGCCCGAGCCGATGCCCGACACCAGGCCCCAGGTGACAATCAGCTGCCAGGGCGCCGTCATGAACAGGCTGGCGAAGCTGGACAGGCTCATCATCGCCAAAGCCACGATCACGGTGGCGCGAATTCCGAACCGCTGCATGGCGGCGGCGGCGAAGGGGCCGGTCAGGCCGAACAGGAAAATGCCGCAGGCGGCGGCGAAGCTGATCGTGCCGCGCGACCAGCCAAAGGCTTCTTCCCACGGCACCATCAGCACGGCGGGGGTGGAGCGCAGCCCCGCCGCCGCCAGCAGCGCCACGAAAATCACGGCGACCACGGCCAGGGCGTAATGCCGTCCGAAGAAAGTGCGTTGCTGCATGCGGTCCTCGACGCGCGCAGTTTACACAATCCCCGCAAGGCTTGATGCGCGGCCCGGACATGGGCGTCTTGCGTTTCGCATCTGCGGCAAGGCGGCCGCAGGGACCCCGCGCATGGACTAAGGCCAAACGAGGCCCTACTTTCCTGCTGGATGAACGAAGAGCCCCGCCTTTCCACCCCGTCGGACTATCAGGGCTGCGACCTGCAATTCTGCGCCGGCGGCAATATCGAGATCGCCCCGCGTGAACGCGGCACGGTGGTCGCATTTCCCTCCTATGTTTTGCACCGCGTGTCGCCGGTGATTTCCGGCACCCGCAAGTCCCTGGTGATCTGGACCACCGGGCCGAAGTTTCGCTGATGGCCATGGAAGACGAAAAATACGCTGCCATGCTTCCCTTCGTCGCCTGGAGCGGCGCCTTCACGCCGGCCGAGCTGGACCGCATAGAAGCCTATGGCGACCGGCTGACGGTGGAAAAGGCGACCGTGGCGGCGGCTTCGGAGCAGAAGGAAGACGAGAGCACGCGGATTTCACGCACCGCCTGGATCGCGCGCAACCCCGAAACCGACTGGTTCTATGACCGGATCGAGCGAGTCGCCCGCATGCTGAACGACCGCGTCTGGCAATTCTCGATCAGCGGATTTTCCGAACTGTTTCAATACACCATCTATGACGGTTCGGAGCGGGCCTATTTCGACTGGCATGTCGATCAGGGCAATCTGGCGGTGCAGCGCAAACTGTCCATCTCGGTGCAGCTGACGGATGGCGCGCAGTATGAAGGATGCGACCTGCAATTTCATGGCCGAAAAATCATCGACACGGCGCCCAGGGAACGGGGTGCGGTGGTCGCTTTTCCGTCCTATGTTCTGCATCGCGTGACGCCGATCGTCAGTGGTACGCGCAAGGCAGTGGTGATCTGGATCACCGGGCCAAAATTCAAATGAAGGTGCTTGCATAACAAGAGCAAGAGTGGGGGGCATGCATGTCGTTATTCAATCCTGCGTCATCACCCGTCATCATGGGTGGCGGACTGGTGGTCTGGGAAAATCTGTTTACGCCGGCGGAACTGGACGCGATCGAAAAACATGGTGACCGCCTCACCCAGGAGAAGGCCGAGCTGCTGGCGAAGGATACCGGCCGCGACAGTATCCGCGTCACCCGCGTCGCATGGTTGATGCGCGATGCGCAGACGGAAAGTTTTTATGCCCGGATGGAAGAGGTGGTGCTGCGGCTGAACGCGCAGTTCTTCCGCTATGACCTGTCGGGGGTGGTGACATTTCAGTACGCCGTTTACGACGGCACGGAAGGTGGACATTTCGACTGGCATAAGGATTACGGCAAGGATTATGGCGCGGTGGACCAGGAGCCTCGCAAATTGTCGCTAAGCATCCAGTTGAGCGATCCCGCGAACTATCAGGGCGGCGATCTGGAAGTGCGGGCCGGCAATATCACCGATGTCGCGCCCAAGACACGCGGTGCGGTGATCGCGTTCCCGTCTTACGTTCTGCACCGTGTGACACCAACAACATCGGGCATTCGCAAATCCCTTGTTGTCTGGGCGGTGGGACCTGAGTTCAAATAGGTGCTGGAAAGCCTGCGCCGAAAGCCTAACAAATGTTATCACCGCGTCCCGCGGCCGCGCCCGTTGCAACAGGCGAATATGTCGTGTGGGAAAATGCCTTCAGTCCGGCTGAACTCCAGACAATCGAAAGATACGGCGATGGCCTGGCGCTGCAGATGGCGGACTTATCCGGCAAGCGCGCCGACTATGACGCCATTCGCGTCACCCGCGACGCATGGATCGAGCGCAAGGCGGAAACCGCATGGCTCTATGGCCGCCTGGAAGAAATCGTTCTGCGGCTCAACCAACAGTTTTTCAAATACGAATTGTACGGCCTGGCCGAGAGCTTTCAGTACACCGTCTATCACGGCAGCGAAGGCGGCCATTTCGACTGGCACAAGGATCATGGCAACGCGCACGAACAGCCGCGCAAGATTTCCCTCAGCCTGCAATTGTCGGAAGGGGACGCTTATGAAGGCTGTAACCTTGAACTTCATGGCGCGCATGTGCAGGCCGCGCCCAGGGCGCGCGGCACCTTGATCGCTTTTCCCTCTTATATGCTGCACCGGGTCACGCCCATCGTTTCGGGAATCCGAAAGTCGCTGGCGATCTGGGCGGCGGGTCCGGAGTTTCGATGAGTTCGGGGCCGGTGGTGCAGGGGCCGTTTGTTGTTTGGGAAGGCGCGCTGGCTCCGTCAGAAGTCGATGCCATCGTCGCCCAGGGCGATGCCCTGCTGCACAGCAAGGGCACGCTTGAAGGGCAGAGCGGTGCAATCGACGCGGTGCGGATCACCGATCTGGCCTGGATCGAACACGGTCCCGACACGCAAAAGCTCTATGAGCGCCTTTCCCAGATCGTGCTGCGGCTCAACACCGACTTTTACCGTTTCGACCTGACCGGGCTCGAAAACCTGCAATACACCATCTATGACGGGCGCCAGGGCGGCCATTACGACTGGCACATCGATTTCGGGCACAAGAATTTCAAGCCGCGCAAGATTTCCCTCAGCGTCCAGCTCAGCGATCCGGCCGATTACGAGGGCTGTGAGCTTCAGTTCCAGATCGAAAGCCAGCCAGTGACCGCCCCGCGCAGTCGCGGCACCGTCATCGCCTTTCCCTCCTTCTTCCTGCACCGGGTCACGCCGGTGACCAAAGGGGTGCGAAAATCGCTGGTCTTGTGGGCCACGGGGCCCGAATTCCGCTAATTTTCTCAAAGGGATAGACAGGGCAGGCGGGGCTTCCTATTTTGCCGGCATGACCGCGCCGCGCCCCGCTCTTCTCTGCATTCTCGATGGCTGGGGCTGGCGCGAGGGCGCCGCGCCCGACGATGCCATCGCGCGCGGCACCACCCCCAACTACACCCGCCTCCTGGCGACCTGTCCGCACGCCCTGCTGGAAACCAGCGGCAATGCGGTGGGCCTGCCCAAGGGGCAGATGGGCAATTCCGAAGTCGGGCACATGAATATCGGCGCAGGCAGGGTGGTGGCCCAGGACCTGCCGCGCATCGATGTCGCCATCGAGGATGGCAGCCTGGCGCGCCGCCCGGTGCTGCTCTCACTTCTGGGTAAGGCCAAAAGCGCCAAGCGTGCCGTTCACATCATGGGCCTGATGTCGCCCGGCGGCGTGCATTGCCATCAGGATCACATCGCCGCGCTGGTGAAGATTTCGAGCGCGGCGGGCGTGCCCGTTTTTGTGCATGCCTTTCTCGACGGACGCGACACCCCGCCCAAAAGCGCCGACGGCTTTGTCGCCAGGTTTCTGGACGACATTGCCGGCCTTGCGGGCGTGCGGCTGGCGACTTTGTCAGGGCGCTTCTATGCCATGGACCGCGACCAGCGCTGGGACCGGGTGGAGAGTTGCTACAACGCCATCATCGACGCCTCGGCGCGCCGCTTTGACGATGCGGGCGCGGCCATTGAATCTTCCTACGCCGATGACGTAACCGACGAATTCCTCGTGCCTTGCGTGCTGGGGGATTATGCCGGGGTGGAAGATGGCGACGTGCTGCTGTTCGCCAATTTTCGCGCCGACCGGGCGCGGGAGATTTCCGCGGCGCTGCTGGACAGGGGTTTTGACGGTTTCGAGCGGGCGCGTATCGCTTCGTTCGGCGCCGCGGCGGGTCTTACCGAATATTCCGATCATCTCAGCACCCTGATGGGGTGCGTGTTTGCGCCCGAAGATGTGCGTGAGACCTTGGGTGACGTGGTGGCCCGTTCCGGGCTCAAGCAGCTGCGCATCGCCGAGACCGAGAAGTATGCCCATGTCACCTTCTTCCTGAATGGCGGGCGTGAGCAGGTGTTCCAGGGCGAGGACCGCATTCTGGTGCCTAGCCCCAAAGTGGCGACCTACGACCACAAGCCGGAAATGAGCGCCTTTGAAGTCACCGAGAGGCTGGAAGAAGCGATTGCCAGCGGCAAATATGACCTGATCGTCTGCAACTATGCCAACCCCGACATGGTGGGTCATACCGGCATCATGAGCGCGGCGGTCAAGGCGGTGGACACGATCGACATCTGTCTGGGCCGGCTGATGACAGCACTTGTTAAGGTGAATGGCGTAATGCTGCTCACGGCCGATCACGGCAATATCGAGATGATGCAAAACCCGGTCACCGCCGAACCCTATACCGCGCACACCATACTGGATGTGCCCATCATCGCGTTCGGCGCGCCGCCGGGAACGCGGCTTGTCAATGGACGCCTGGCCGATGTCGCGCCCACCCTGCTGGATCTGATGGGACTCGCCAAGCCGCAGGTGATGAGTGGTCATTCTCTTCTGGTGAGAGGCGCGTGAAGGCCAGGCTCCCCTTCCTTCTGGCCGCCGTCCTTCTTCTGGTGCAACCGTCTCTCGCCGCGCCAAATTCGAATCTTGGGCAGACGCCCAAGAAAGTCATGGCGCCCATCCGGCCGATGCCGCGTCCGGCGCTGCGCGCCGACAAGCCCGAACCCATGATCGATCTGTCGCGTGCCCTGCCGGGCAAGGCGCTGTCGACGCTGCCTTCCAGCGCACAGCAGCTCGAAAACCTGTCGTCGGAATTGAAGCAGGGCCAGCCGCAACTGGCCAGCGCGAGGGCGAAGACCGACATGCTGGCGGCTGAAGCACTGGAATTGCGCCGCCGACTGATCGCCACCGCGCAGCGGATCGAGGAACTGGAACGGCTGCGCATCGCCGCCGATCTTCAGATTGAAAAACTTGAGGCCGAGAACAAGCGCCTCAGCGCCGGCTTCGCCAATGACCGGGTGGCGGTGACCAAGCTGCTGGCGGTGCTGCAACGCTTGCAGCATGACATGCCGCCGGCAATCGCCATGCATCCGGGCGATGCGCTCGGCGCGGCACGCGGCGCCATGCTGATCGGCTCTTCGCTGCCGTCGGTCTATGCCCAGGCCGCCAGCCTGTCGCGGCGGATTGATTCCTTGAAGCGCAGCCGCGCGGCGCTGGAACGGGAGCGACACGTCGCCGCCGACACCGGCGCCCGCCTGGGTGTCGCGCGCGGTGAACTCGATGTGCTCCTGGCGCAGAAGGAAAAGGAAGCGGCGGGCGCGGCCCAGGCCTATGGCAGCCTGAAGGCCCAGCTGGCGATCATCGCCCGCGAGGCGGCCGACTTCCAGGCGCTGGCGGCACGGGTCCGCAGCCTTCGCCAGAGCGGAACTTCCGACCAAAGCGTGGTGGTTGTGACCGCCCAGAACAGCGGTTCCGCGGGGGGGCTGCTGGCCAAGAACTCCCTGCTGGAACCGGTGGTGGGAACCGTAATCCCGGGGGAAAAGGGCAATCCGGGCCTTACCTTTGCAACCCGGCCGGGGGCCCAGGTGATCACGCCCTCCGACGGTAAGGTTCTTTTCGCCGGTCCTTACCATAAGAGCGGACAAGTCTTGATCCTGGAGATCACCACTGGCTACGATGTGGTCCTGGCGGGACTGGGACGCGTGACGGTAAGGCCAAACGATCAATTGCTGGCGGGCGAGCCGGTTGGAACCATGCCCGCCCAAGGCTCGGATAACAGGCTATACTTCGAGTTGCGTCGCGGCGGTCATGGCCAGAATCCCGCGCCATGGATGAAGTTGAACCTGCGCCCCGCAGTTGGAAAGGCGAACGGCACATGAATAAGTTTGCATTGGTCAGTCTGGGTCTGGTCGGCGGTTTCGCCGTCGCCTTGGTTGCGCTGCCGGAAGCCAAGGGCGCCAATGATGCGTCCGCCTATGGACAGCTCGACCTGTTCAGCGACGCCTTCGAGCGCGTGCGCGCCAACTATGTGCGCCCCGTCAAGGACAGCGAGCTGATCGACGCCGCCATCCAGGGCATGGTGTCCAACCTCGATCCCCATTCCAGCTACATGGATGCCAAGTCGTATGGCGACATGCAGATCACCACCAAGGGCCAGTTCGGCGGCGTCGGCATCGAAGTCACGCAGGAGGACGGGCTGATCAAGGTGATCTCGCCGATCGACGGCACGCCCGCGTCGCGCGCCGGCATCAAGTCCGGCGACCGCATCGCCGGCATCGATGGCGCTTCCATCCAGGGCCTGCCGCTCACCGAAGCGATCGACAAGATGCGCGGACCCGCGGGCAGCAAGATCACGCTGACCATTCTGCGCGAAGGTGAAAAGAAGCCGTTTGACGTGACTTTGGTGCGCGCCATCGTGCGGGTGGATGCCGCCGCTTCGCGCCGCGAAGGCGATATCGGCTATGTCCGCATGCCCGGTTTCAACGAGCAAACCGCCGACGGTCTTGAGCGCGCGGTG
This sequence comes from Micropepsales bacterium, assembly GCA_038256475.1. Taxonomy (GTDB): domain Bacteria; phylum Pseudomonadota; class Alphaproteobacteria; order Micropepsales; family Micropepsaceae; genus Rhizomicrobium. The sequence goes on from JBBSKJ010000009.1 coordinate 15,530, forward strand.
CGCGATCTCAAGAAGCAGATCGGCCCCGGCATCAAGGGCTATGTGCTGGACCTGCGCAACAATCCCGGCGGGCTCCTGGATCAGGCGATCCAGGTGTCGGACAATTTCCTCGGCACGGGCGAGATCGTCTCCACCCGCGGCCGCCGCAGCGAAGACACCCAGCGCTATGACGCCAAGAGCGGCGACATCACCGATGGCAAGCCGATCGTGATCCTGATCAATGCCGGCACGGCCAGCGCTTCGGAAATCGTTGCCGGCGCGCTGCAGGACCACAAGCGCGCCACCGTCATCGGCCTGACCAGCTTCGGCAAGGGTTCGGTCCAGACCATCATTCCCCTGGGCGAAAGCCGCGGCGCGCTGCGTCTGACCACGGCGCGCTATTTCACGCCGTCGGGTCATTCCATCCAGGCGCAGGGCATCATCCCCGACATCCAGGTGGCGCAGGGCGACGAAGCCAATGTGCCCAAGCTGGCGCGCGCCTCGGAAGCCGATCTGCGCGGTCATCTGTCGGGCGAGCCGGTGCCCACCAAGCGCACCAATGCGCCGGTGATCAAGCCGGCGGCAGGCGCCAAGTATGACGACTTCCAGCTCGCCTACGCGCTGGACCTGCTGCGCGGCAAGATGACAGTGGCCTCGGTCACCACCCCGCCGCCGGCCAAAACCGCCACTGCCACCAACTAGCCCTCAAAACACAGGTCCACCTCCCCTCATGCGCGACAGCGCATGGGAGGGGGAGGTGGCTCCAGCGTGCGAGTGGCGCAGCCACGAGCGAAAGCTGGAGCCGAAGGGGTCAGCAAACTAAGCGGGTCAATCAAATTAACCTCCTCCTAACCATGCTCCGGCATTAATGGAGCATGGCAGCTGCCGCCGATTCCGCAGACGTGTTTGCCGTGTCCAAAGCCGGGCGCGCCCTGGCGTTCGCCAGCTCCTTCACCATTTGCCTGCTGGCCGCCGGCGTCCTGGCCATCACCCTGTTCGGCCGGCCAGCCGCGCCCGCCATCACCCTGGAACTGGTGCCCGGCAGCCAGGGCCCGGCCATGCCATTCGCCGCCAGCGTTTCCGATAACATCACCGCGCCAGCCGCCGTCACCCAGCCCATCTATGCCGGCAAGGCCCTGCTGGCCGATCCCGCGCTGATCGAAAACAGTGCCAGGGGTCCGCTGCCGCGCATCGCCGATGACGGGCGCAGGCCCATGCAAGCCTATGCGGCGCCCGCTAGCGCGAACGCCAAGTTCAAGATCGCCATCGTGGTCAGCGGGTTGGGAGTTTCGGCCAGCGCCACCAAGGCCGCACTCGACAATCTTCCGGCCGGCGTCACCTTGGGCTTTGCGCCCTATGCCGGCGATGTCGGGGAATGGGTCGCCCAGGCGCGGGGACGCGGGCACGAAGTGCTGCTGCAGATCCCGATGGAGCCATTCGATTTTCCCGACAGCGATCCGGGCCCGCACACCCTGCGCGCCGGCCAGGATGAAGCCGCCAATATCCAGCGCCTGACCTGGGCCCTGTCGCGGTTCACCGGCTATGCCGGGGTGACCAATCTTCTGGGCCAGCGTTTCCTGTCTGACAGTTCGGCGCTGTCGCCGGCTTTGACCTATCTCAATCGCCGCGGGTTGTATTTCTTCGACAATGGCGCCGCCGCGCAATCCGTGGCGCCCAATGTCGCGGCGCAGGTCGGCATTCCGGCAGTCCAGAGCAACGCCACCATCGACGGCATCCAGAGCGCGCTGGAAATCGACCGCCGCCTGTCGGAACTGGAAACCCAGGCCCGCACCAGCGGCAGCGCCGTGGGTTCGGCCTTCCTTTATCCGGTCTCCATCGCGCGCATCGCCGCCTGGGCGAAAGGCCTGCAGGCGCGGGGCTTTGTTCTTGTCCCGGTCTCGGCCATAGTGACTCAGCCAAAACAATAGGCGCTGCGCGCCAGTAACGTTCAGGGGATCATGTCTTCCGACCTGCCCTACCGGCCTTGCGTCGGCATCATGCTGTTCAACAAGAGCGGCGAGGTGTTTGTCGGCAAGCGCATCGACCAGACCGTCGAAGGCTGGCAGATGCCGCAGGGCGGCATCGACGTGGGCGAGACGCCCAGGCAGGCGGCCTTGCGCGAGCTTCAGGAAGAAGTCGGTACCGACAAGGCCGAGATTGTCGCCGAGATGGAAGAGTGGATCACCTATGACCTGCCGCCCCATCTGATCGGCGTCGCCTTTCACGGCAAATACAAGGGCCAGCGCCAGAAATGGTTCGCCCTGCGCTTCACGGGCGAGAATGGCGACATCAACCTTGTCGCCCATGAGCCGGAGTTTTCCGCCTTTCAGTGGGTCAGTCTGGAGAAGC
>JBBSKJ010000010.1:0-17501 GCA_038256475.1 Micropepsales bacterium
GACAGCACGCCCGACGTGATCTTGTTGGTCTGGCTGCGGTCAAAAACGTCGACCGGCAGCACCGCGCCCGAATTCACCCGCTCCAGCACGGTGCGGATATTGTCCTCCGGGATCGTGAACAGCACCGACATGGGATCGAGCCGGGTGACCACCACGATGCCGTTCGCCTGGCCCGCCGACACGATGTTGCCGATATCGACCAGATGGATGCCGGCGCGGCCATCCACCGGCGAGACGATGTTGGTGTAACCCAGATTGATCCGCGCGGTCTGCACATTGGCCTGATCCGAGATCAGGATGCCCTCGGTGGATTTGACCAGGGCTTCCTGCGCCGACACCTGCTGGGCGGCGATGGCGTTCTGTGCCAGCAACGCCTTGTAGCGCTCAAGGTCCACCTTGGCGTTGGCGAGCGTCGCGGCATTGCGCGCCAGCTGGCCGCGCGCCTGATCCAGCGCCGCCTGATAGGGCCTGGGATCGATCTGCGCCAGGATATCGCCGGCCTTGACCATCTCGCCTTCGGTGAAATTGATCTTGATCAGCATGCCGCCCACTTGCGGCCGCACGGTCGCGGTGGTCAGCGGCGTCACCGTGCCCAGTGCGTTGAGCGTGACATTGACGTCGCCCGACAAAACGCGCGCCACGCCGACCGGCTGGGCGCCCTGATTGATCAGGCCGCGGCGGCCCTGGTTCTTGGCCGGATAGATCGCCCAGATCAGCAGCGCCAGCAGCAGCAGGCCGAGGGTGAACCACACCACGCGCGAGAAGCGGGGATTTCGGCCGCTCCAGCGCTTGACGCCCGCCCAGGCCCGGCCGATGCGACCCTGACCAGCAGCTTGGGCCGAAACCGGTTCGGCGCGCCGAAAATCACCAGGGGGGCGGTCGAGATTCATTTTCGATATGTCCGTGTCGCTAAAGCCGAAAGCCGGGCTGTAAAAAGCGTGAATATGTCAAATGGGTTAGCACCGCCAAGCTGAACACGCGATGAACTTATAGCCCAACGAATGGCGCCTCATATAGACGCCAAGCCGTTGGAAATTTTGTCGAAACTGTGCCGAAACCCGCTCTGGCAGGTGCGAACGAGTCGCGCTATGTGAGTGTGTGCTTCCCGACATCTTCCATTGGTCTGCCCAATTCGCCCAGGACGCCCGCATCTGGGTGACCGAGATCGCGCGGGCGCACCCCTTATGGTGCTTTCCCATCGCCTTCATCGTGGCCTTCACCGAGTCATTTGTCGGCTTCTCAGTCCTCGTCCCGGGTTTTGCCATCCTGGTGGCGCTGGGCGGGGTAATCGGCGCCACGGATCTCGGGCTTTTCCCGGCCATCGCCGGCGCGGTGCTGGGCGCTTTGTGCGCCGATGTCATCTCCTGGGGGCTGGGGCTGCGCTACCATCACCAGATCCTGCATGCCTGGCCATTCCGCAAATTCGAGGCGCAGCTGGAAAAGGCGCTGCATTTCTTCCATCGCTGGGGCGCTTGGGCGGTGTTCTTCGGACGTTTCCTGGGGCCCTTCCGCGCCACCGTGCCGCTGGTGGCGGGGATGTCGGAGATGGCCTTTCGCCGCTTCATGGCCGCCAGCATCGCCTCGGCGATAATCTGGGCTTGCGCCCTGCTGGGTTTCCCGGCCTTCGCTGCCCGGTTTGCGCTGTAAGATTTTGATTTTATTGAAGTATTTTTAGAAACACCCCGATCCAGAACGCCGGGGCTGGTCCACAGCCTGCAATGATCTGACCGGCCATCCCAAAATGGGGCCGTCAGGATCGGTTAATTCGCGGACATTTGCGGTTAACCACCATTTTGGGACGGTTTTCGTCTCAAAATAGCGCGCCAACCCGCCATTTCGCTGGCCTGTCTCCTGCAACGCCCAACCCAGAAGCCCAACGGCCCCAGGGTTGAACGTGAGCATACAGGACACTTCCCAGACGATGATGAAGGCGCTTTTCCCCGCCTTTGACGGCTTTTCCTTCACCTCGACAGACGCTGCCACCGATGGCGTCGACGCCAAGCGAGTGCTGGATGTCACTGCCTCGCTGCTGCTGATCCTTCTGCTGAGCCCCGTGCTGGCGCTGGTCACCATCGCCGTGATGCTGGACTCGCGCGGCCCCCTGATGTTCGCCCAGCGCCGCACCGGCCTGAACGGCAAGACCTTCCCGATCCTGAAATTCCGCTCCATGCATGTCATGGAAGATGGCGCCGAGGTGAAACAGGCCGCCAAGGGCGATGCCCGCATCACCCGCGTCGGCCGCATCATCCGCAAGCTTTCCCTCGACGAACTGCCGCAGCTCTTCAACGTGCTGGCCGGCGACATGTCGCTGGTGGGCCCGCGCCCCCATGCCGTGGCGCATGACGAATATTATGGCGACGCCATTCCCAACTACACCCTGCGCCAGCAGGTCAAGCCGGGCATCACAGGCTGGGCGCAGGTCAATGGCGCACGCGGCGAAACGCCGACCGTGGCTCATATGCAGGCGCGCGTCGACCTGGACGCCTGGTATGTCGAAAATCAAAGCCTGACGCTGGATCTGCTGATCCTGGCCCGCACCCCGCTGGAAGTCCTGCGCACACGGAACGCCCACTGATGAACGCCCTCGCCCATATCCTTCCCGTTGAATATGAAGCGCCGAAATCCCAGGCGCTGACCGCGGCCAATGATTCCTACACCGAAGTGACGGTCGGCGGTCTCGCCACCGCCTGCCTGTCGCGCGATGGCCTGTCGCGCATGATGCTGCAGGATTGCCTGGACGCGCGCACCCAGGAAAATCCCCATCCCAAGCTGGTCTTCGCCTCCAATGGCCATGCCATCGCCCTGGCCGCGCAGGACGAAGCCTTCCGCTTCACCTTCGAACAGGCTGACATCATCCATGCCGACGGCCAGGCCGCGGTCTTTGCCTCGCGCCTTCTCACCAAAACGCCGATCCCCGAGCGCAGCGCCACCACCGATTTCATTCATGACGCGTCGAAAGTCGCCGTCCAGCACGGCCTGCGCTTTTTCATGCTGGGCGCCACCGAGGAAGCCAATGCCGAAGCGGTGCGGTGCCTGCGCGAAACCTATCCCGGCCTGCAGATCGTCGGCCGCCGCCACGGCTATTTCAGCCGCGACGAGGAAGACGAGCTTTGCGACGAAATCAACCTGACCCAGCCGGATGTGATCTGGGTCGGCCTGTCGGTGCCGACGGAGTATGAATTCGCGGTTCGCAACAAGACGCGCCTGCGCGCCGGCTGGCTGGTGACCTGCGGCGGCTGTTACAACTTCGTCACAGGCGCCTACAAGCGCGCGCCCGAATGGATGCAGGCCGCCGGCCTGGAATGGCTGTTTCGGCTGGTCAAAGAGCCCAAAAGGCTGTTCTGGCGCTATGCCGTGACCAATCCGCTGGCGATATTTTTACTTTTAACCCGCACTAATTCCCCCGGCGGCGAGGCCGCCCATTTGCGTGAGCGTGCAGCCGCGCTCTAGAGGGTTCTTCATGACCATCGCCCCGGCGATCCCGGACGTCGCGCCGCCCGCGGAAAATACGGGGCGGCTCGCGCGCCTGCGGGCGACGGCGGGACGCTATACCCTGTCGGCGTCGGGCCCGGTCGCGACATCGGGGGCACACTTCCTGATCAGCTTCGTCTTCATGCGCGAAATGTTCGCGCATCAGTTCGGCCTGTTCTCCTTTGTGCTGGTGATCGTCCCCTTCTGCATGAGCATGATCGCCGCCGCCCTGTCGCTGCCCATCACCCGCAGCCTGGACAAGTTCGGCAATCCGGATGCGCGGATCGTCGCCACCTCGCTGAAGATGAATATCCTGCTGTCGGGCTTCGCGACGCTGATCGTCGGCAGTGCGCTGCTGTTCGCGGGCGCGCAGAGCGGCGTCGCGCTGATGATGGGTCTTTATGGCGGGGTGATGAGTTGCCGCTGGTTCCTGCGCTGCTTCGCCAACAATCTCGGCCATGTCAAAACCGCCGTGGCCTCCGACCTGATCTATGCCGGCGGCCTTCTGGCAAGCCTGGCCTTCATGGAGCTGGCGCAGCAAGTCGACCTCGCCACCGGCGCGAACCTGATGCTGGTGTCGGCGCTTCTCGGCCTGGCGCCGTTCGGCTTCAAGCTTCTGGTGCGCGATCATCTCTCGGCTCTGCGCCATGGCAGCCTTTCCGCTTATGGCGGCACCTTTCGCGATCTCACCCGCTGGTCGCTGCTGGGCTTGGTTCTTACCGAAGTCACCGTCAACGCCCATGCCTATCTCGTCATCTTCCTGTCCGGTCCGGGACCGTTCGCGCTTCTGGCGCTGGGTCAACTGCTGATGCGTCCGATCTCGCTGGTGCAGGGCACCCTGCCCGACATCGAACGTCCCGTAATGACGCGCCAGATCAAGGCCGATGACATGTTGGCCCTGAAGCGCGTGACCGGCGAATTCCGCCTGGCGCTGCTGGCGGTGTGGCTTGGCGCCGTGGCGCTGGCGGCGGGATTGCTGCTGTGGGTGCCCGACCTGCTGCTGAATGATCACTACGCCGCCCGCGACGTCATCAACGTCACGGCCATCACCGCCGCCATCATGCTGGCGCGCAATTTCCGCGCCCCGCTGGCGACGCTGCTGCAGGCGGCGGGCGAGTTCAAGGCGCTGGCCCGTATCAGCTCCATCACCAGCGTGATCTCCATTCTCGCGACCCTGGTCCTGCTGCTGACGCTGGGGCCGATCGCCTCGCTGGGCGGCATATTTTTGGGCGAGCTGGTGACCTGGTATCGCTGCCACTGTCTGGTGGCGGAATGGCGGGCGCGCCATGCGTGACCGCGTTATCCTGTGCGTGCCCACCTACAAGCGCCCGGTGATGCTGCGCCGTCTTCTGGACGCCGTCGCCGCGCTCAAGACCGATGCCGATCTTCGGGTTCTGGTCGCTGACAACGATGCCGAAACCCATGCCGGTTTCGACCTTTGCAACACCATGGCGGATTACCGCTGGCCGCTCTCGGCCGTGATCGCGCACAGGCGCGGCATCGCCCAGGTGCGCAATACGCTGATTGAAAACGCGCTTGCGACCGACGCGCAGTTCATCGCCATGATCGATGATGACGAATGGCCCGCAGCCGACTGGCTGGACCATTTCCTCAGCTGCGCCCATCAGACCAGGGCGGACGTGCTGCAAGGCTCCATTCTGTTCGGCATCGGCCTGTCTGGCGCCGGGACGGGGCTCGAAGGCCATGGCGATATCCGCCACGCATCGGGACCGGTCGCCATGCTGCAAGGCGCCGGCAATCTGCTCATCCGCCGCGCCGTGCTGGACGAGATGCCCGCGCCCTGGTTCGATCCGGCCTTCGCCTTGTCCGGCGGCGAGGACCGCGAATTCTTCGTGCGGCTGCAGCGCGCCGGAAAACACTTCGCCTGGTCGGACGAAGCCCGCGCCCATGGCGACATTCCCGATACCAGGGACAATCTGGGCTGGCTGCTGCGCCGGGCCTATTCGGTGGGCAATTCCGACATGCGGGTGCTGCTGAAGCATGGCTTCGAAAAGGGCGGCATGCCCGCGGAACTGGCCAAGATTCTGGGAGCCTTTGTGCTCTCGCCGCTGGCCGCGCTGGTGCTGGCGGCAAGTCCGCGCCGCGCCGTGCCGCTGCAAAAACTGTTTCGCGCCGCCGGCAAAGCCGCCGCCTTGTTCGGCGCCCGCTACAATGAATATGCCGTGGTTCACGGCCGCTAGCCGTTAACACCTGGGTAAGCCTTCCGTTAACCCGCACGGCTTTAAGATCGCTGCCCATGAGCCCGTTCTTCAGCGTCATCATCCCGGTCTATAACCGCGCCGCCGCACTCGCCACGGCGATCGCCTCGGTACGCGCCCAGACCTGCCAGGATTTCGAGATCGTGGTGGTGGATGACGGCTCGAAAGATGATCCGCGCGCGGTCGCGGAGTCCTTCAACGATCCGCGCATCCGTTTCTTTCGCCAGGACAACAAGGGCGGCGGCGCGGCCCGCAACACCGCGTTGGACAAGGCGCAGGGCCGCTTCATCGCGCCGCTGGATTCCGACGATGTCTTTCTTCCCGAACATCTGGCCCGCATGAAGGCCCTGCTGGACGGCAGCCGCAATCTGGTGGGCTATGCCCGCATGCAGGTGGATCGCGGCGAGGGGCGGATATTCACAAAGCCCCCGCGCGCCATTCAGGCGGGCGAGGAGATGGCCAGCTATCTGCTGTGCGACCGCGGCTTTGTTCCCACCATCACCATCGCGGTGGAACGTGAGATGGCGCGGCGCATCCGCTATCACGAACGCCTGCGCGCCGCCGAGGACACCGACTTCGCCATCCGCCTGTCGCTGGCGGGCTGCCGCTTCGCCATGATCGAGGAAACGGGCGCGGTATGGAAAGACCTGGCCGATCCCGATCGTGCCTCCGCAGGCAAAGGCCGCGACGATCTGGGCGCCTGGCTGGAACAGATGAAGCCGATGATAACGCCGCGCGCCTATCATGGCGGCCGCGGCTGGGCCTATGCCAAGCTGGTGGCGCAGGATCGCCCCTTGCGCGCGCTTGGTCTCTATCTGAATGCGGTGCTGCGCGGCTGTTACCGCCCGCGCCTGGCCGCGATCATCGCCCTGCAGATCTTCCTGGGCCGCAGCGGCTATCGCCGCCTGGCCGATCTCGCCATTTCCTGGTTGCGCATCGGCCCTGGTGAGGATGACAAGGCCCCGTCCCGCAAATTGGAACGCGCGTGATCTCCCGCAGGACATTTCTGGCATCGGGCGCAGCCTCACTTGCTGTTCCGGCGCAGGCGCAGGAGATGCGCTCTCTCAAAGCCATTGCCGCGTCCAAAGGCTTTGTCTTCGGCACCGCGGCCGCCACCTATGAACTCAAGCATCGCGATTTTGTCCTGGCCGCGCTGCACGATTGCGCCCAACTGGTGCCCGAATATGAAATGAAACGCGACGCGCTGGAGCCAAAGCGCGGCCAGTTCAACTTCACGGACCTCGACGCCCTGTTTGCTTTCGCCGCCCTGAACGGACTGTCGATGCGCGGCCATCCTTTGGTGTGGTACTACGCCAATCCGCCCTGGCTGGCGCCCGCGCTCCAGGCCCGCCGCGACGAGCGGCTGATGACCGGATACATCCAGACCCTGATGCGCCGCTACACCATGACGTCGGTGGATGTGGTCAATGAAGCCATTGCCACCGACGGCAATGGGCTGCGCCCTTCGCCCTGGCTGGACGCGTTCGGTCCCGGCTATATCGACATGGCGTTTCACGCTGCCCGTGCCGCCAATCCCCGCACCAAGCTGATCTACAATGACTGGGGCTGCGAACAGGGCCCCAATGACCGTTTCCGCGCCACCACCCTGAAGCTGCTGGACGGGCTGATCGCCCGCCGCGTGCCGATCGACGGGCTGGGGCTGCAGGGCCATCTGGAAGCCTTCGGCCCGCGCGTCGACCAGCGCAAGCTGCGCGACTTTTTGAATGAAGTGCGCGCCCGCGGTCTTTCCATTCTCGTTACCGAACTCGATGTTCTGGACAGCGGCGGACCATCGGACATCGCCGCCCGCGACCGGGGCGTGGCGGACGAAGCGCGGCGCTTCCTGGATGTGGTGCTGGACAGTCCCGCCACCAATGCGGTGCTGACCTGGAGCCTGTCGGACCGTTACATCGATCCGCCGGAAGAGTGGAAACTCAAACTGATGGGCTGGCGCTTCCGCAAGCTGCCCTATGACGCCCAGATGCGCCGCAAGCCTTTATGGGACGCGCTGGCGCGGAGCTTCGCCGGCCGCAGCGTTTCCCAGGCACGCTAGTCTCTGGCTGTGCCGTTTTGAGACGCGCCTCTCATAACCGTCGCCAAATTCGCACCACGAATATTCACCGAAGGTTGACGGGGCCGGCCTTATCTTTGGCGCCATGCCCGCCACCGTTCTTCTCATCACCACCATGGAATGGCCGTTTTCGGCCCAGCTTGCCGGCGCCTTCACGGCTGTGGGCGCGCGCGTGGAAGCCTTGTGTTCAAAGGGCAGCATGCTGTCGCTGTCGTGCCATCCCCAGCGCTTCCATCGCTACCAGCCGCTGTCGCCGGATAGCTCGCTGAAGCGCGCCATCGCGCAAGGCAGGCCTGATCTTGTCATTCCCTGCGACGACCTGGCAGCCGAGCTCGTCACGCGCGTAACCGGCGGGCCGAATCTCAGCGACCGGCATGATTTTCTCACCCGCGCCGGACGTGTCGGCGCGCCGGCCCAAAGCCTTGCCGTGACCGACGAAGGCGGCGTGAACGACGCCATACGCCGCTATGGCCTGCCGCTAGTCCTGAAATGCGATCACAGCTGGGGCGGCGCCGGGGTGGTCATTGCGGCCACCCGCCAGGATGCATTAGCCGCCTTTCACCGCTTCCACAGGACATCACGCCTGCGCGACCTCGCCCGTTTCATCCGCCGCAAGGAGACGCATTTCCTCAGCCGCGCCTTGTTGCCCGTCACCCCGGCGGTCAGCGTCCAGCCCTTTATCGACGGCCATCCTGCCACAAGCTCAATCGCCTGCTGGAAGGGCGAAGTGGTGGCGGCGAACCATTTCGATGTGCTGGTGACCTCGGAATCCACGGGGCCTGGCTGTGTGGTGGCGCGCCGCGATTGTCCGCTGATGGAAAACGCCGCCGCCGTCATTGCGAAGGATTTGAATCTCTCGGGCCTGTTCGGCCTGGACTATGTACGGGACCGCGCCGGCAAAGTGCATCTGCTGGAGATCAATGCCCGCGCCACCCCCACCGCCCATCTGATGCTGAAACAGGACCTGCCGGCGGCGCTGCTGCAGGCCGCAAGCCTCGACGCTCGGCCCCGCCCCCCGGTAACGCCCAAGAACGAAGTTGCGATTTTCCCCCGCGAATGGATGCGCGATCCGGCCAGCCCCTGGTTGAAAGACGCCTATCATGACGTGCCCTGGGACGACCCCCAGGTGGTGCAAGCTTGTGTCCAGGGGCCCCTGGCAGACGGTCCGATCACCGCCCATGCGCTGCCGGAAGCGGACAAAAGCCCGATTTTAACGACCGGAAACGCGGTTTTTCGGGGGTTGACCGGGGCATCTGGCCCGCAGCGTTAACCTTTCATCAGGTAGCGGGGCGCTACTTGTTAAGGCCTTGGGGGGCCCCAGATTCGGGGCCTTGCGCAAAGGCTGCTCGTATTTATGTCTCCATACCGGCCACCCAGTCGTCTACCGGCGTCCTATGCGCCGCCGCCCGGCTATGCCCCGCTCTATGCGCCGCCCTCGTCGTTCCAGCTCGCTGACTTCATTCGCCTGCTGGATGCGCGGCGCGGACTGATCGTGCGCGTTGCGCTGGCCACCATCCTGTGCGCGGTGGCGTTCGCGATGGTGCAGCCCACCACATACACAAGTTCGGCGGTGGTGATCCTGGATCCGCGCAAGAACAACGTCACCGAAACCACATCGGTGCTGTCGCCGCTCGCCCCCGATGCCGCCACCATTCAGAACCAGCTGCAAATTCTGACGTCGCGCCAACTCGCCGCCACGGTGGTCGAGCGGCTGAAGCTGCAGGACGATCCGGAATTCAATCCCAGCCTGGCCCAGCCCAACCTGATACAGCTGGTCGGCCAGATGTTCGCGCTGCTGCATCCGCGCAACTGGTTCGCCAGCGACATGCCGGCGCCGGGCACGCTGGGCCGCGACCGCATTATCGATAACTTCCTCCGCCATATCAGCGCCGATCCGCAGGGCCTTTCGACCGCCATCACCGTGTCGGCGCGCTCGCGCGACGCCACCAAGGCGGCGCTGCTCGCCAACACGCTGGGGGACGCCTATGTCAAAGCCCAGCTCGCCACCAAGGTAAACGCCACCGCCGCCACCACCGACTGGCTCAACAGCCGGCTGCAGGATCTCTCCCAGCAGCTTCAGGCCCAGCAGGAAGCGGTGCAGCGCTACAAGGCGCAGCACAATCTCAACGATTCCGCCCCCGGCAATTCGCTGGTGGACCAGCAGATGTCCGCCATCAATGCGCAGGTGGTGCAGGCGCGTTCCGAACTGGCCGCCAAGCAGGCGATCAAGAACCGCATCGATCAACTGGTGGCGTCCGGCAACCCCGCCGATATCGGCCAGATCGTCGCTTCGCAGCTGATCGTGCAGCTTCGCACCCAGCAGTCCGAGCTGCTGCGCCAGGAAGCCGAGCTGGGCAGCAAGTATGGCCCGCTGCATCCGCGCATCCAGGCGATCCAGCAGCAAAAGCGCGACATGGCTTTCAAGATCACGGAGGAGGTCAACCGCCTGGCCGCCAGCGCCGCAAGCGATGTGATCATGGCCCGCGCTCATCTGGGTTCGCTGCAGGCCAGCCTGGGCGGCACCGAAGGCACCGCGCGCACCCAGAATATCGCTCGCATTCAGCTGCAAGCGCTGGAATCCAACGCCAGCTCCACCCGGCTCCAATACGAAGCCTTCGTTCAGAAGCTGCGCCAGACCCAGAATATGGACGACGCGCAAACCCCCGAAAGCCGTATCATCAGCCAGGCGCCGGTGCCGCTATGGCCATCGGGCCCCAAGCGCAGCCTGATCGTGGCCGCCTCTATACCGCTGGGCCTGCTGCTGGGCGTTCTGGCGGCGCTGATTGTCGAGAAACTCGGTCCGCTGCTGCCGGTGCGGGTCAATGGTTCGCCGCGCGCCTCGCTAGTGCCGCCGATGATGCGCACCCGCCCGCGCACGCGCACCGCCACCACCGCACCGGTGGCGGTGTGGAATGGCCCGCCGATCCTGTCCGAAATCAACGATCCCGCGCAGCTGCGCGCCGCCGATTTCGTACTGGATTATCCGGCCAGCAAATATTCCCACGCCATGGCCGAACTGGTGCGCCAGCTGGAATCACGCCCCGCCTCCGGCGTGGCCGGCGCCGCCATCGTGGCGGTGACATCGCCCGACAATGGCGAGAACCGCAGCGCCATCGCCGTGAGTTTGGCGCGTGCCGCGGCCAAGATGGGCAAGAAGACCATCCTGGTGGATTGCGCCGGCGCGCGGCTGGCCACCAAGGCGATCAAGGCGCCGGTCAAGACCGGCATCTTCGAAGTCCTGACCGGCGCCGTGCCGCTGAACCAGGCTTTGGTCAAAGATCCGCGCGGCGATGTTTATCTGCTGGGAACGCCCAGGCGTCCGCCCAACGCCGTCACCATGTATTCCTCGCGCCCCATGGCGCGGCTGGTCCACATTCTGCGCGGCGGCGCCGATTTCGTAGTGATCGATTGCGGTCCCGCCGGCGCGGGCCCTGAAGCCGCGCTTATTGCCCGACTGGCGGATGCGACGGTCCTCGTGTCGAATCGCAAGGCGCTGCACAGCCCGCTGATCGCCAACGCGGCACAGATCCTGGAAAGCGCCAAGGCAGCGCCGATCGGGATTGTTGTTACCAAGTAAACTCTGAATGTCATTCCCGGCCGAGCATTGCGTGAGCAATGCGAGGGGAAGGGTATCCAGGCCATGGTGCGACGCTTCAAGATGGATCCCCTTCCCTCGCGCTTGCGCGCTCGCCGGGGATGACACAGCTGCTAGCGCGGCAGCTCCGAGCTTCCCATCAGGAACTCATCTACGCCCCGCGCGCACTGACGGCCCTCGCGGATCGCCCAAACCACCAGCGACTGGCCACGGCGCATGTCGCCGCAGGCAAAGACCTTGCCCTTGCTGGTCTGGTAGTTGGTCACCGGCGCCTTCACATTGCCCCGCGCGTCCAGTTCGACGCCCGACTGTTCGATCAGCCCGGCCTTGCGGGGGCCGACAAAGCCCATCGCCAGAAACACCAGATCGGCCTTCAGGGTAAATTCGCTGCCCGGCACTTCGACAAGGTTCATCTTGCCGCCATCGCCCAGCTTCCATTCCACCCGCACGCATTCCAGCGCGGTGATCCTGCCCTCGGTGCCGATGGCGCGCTTGGTCTGCACCGCCCAATCACGATCGCAGCCTTCCTGGTGCGAGGAGGAGGTGCGCAGCTTCATCGGCCAATCGGGCCATACCAGCAGCTTGTTTTCCTTCACCGGCGGCTGCGGCATAATTTCGAACTGGGTCACCGAGGCCGCGCCATGGCGATTTGATGTGCCGACACAGTCCGAGCCGGTATCGCCGCCGCCGATCACCACCACATGCTTGCCCTTGGCCGACAGGGTGCCCTTCGGAGCCGCCTTGCTTTCGGGATCGCCCGCCACCCGCTTGTTCTGCTGGGTGAGGAAGTCCATGGCGAAATGAATGCCGTCCAGCTCGCGCCCGATGACGGGAAGGTCGCGCGGCGCTTCGGCCCCGCCCGACAGCACCACCGCGTCATAATCGGCCAGCAGCATGTCCATCGAAACGCCGACGCCGACTTCGACATTGGTACGGAACGCCACGCCCTCGGCTTCCATCTGGCGCATGCGGCGGTCGATCAGATGCTTTTCCATCTTGAAGTCGGGAATGCCGTAACGCAGCAGCCCGCCGATGCGGTCCGACTTCTCGAACACGGTGACGCTGTGGCCGGCACGCGCCAGTTGCTGCGCCGCCGCCAGGCCGGCGGGGCCGGAGCCAACAACGGCCACGGTCTTGCCGGTCTTATTCGGCGCCACCTGCGGCTGGACCCAGCCTTCTTCCCAGGCGCGGTCGACGATCTGGCATTCGATGGTCTTGATGGTGACCGGCGTGTCGATGATGTTCAGCGTGCAGCTGGCCTCGCAGGGCGCCGGACAGATGCGCCCCGTAAATTCCGGAAAATTGTTGGTGCTGTGCAGGTTCTCGGCTGCGGTGCGCCACTGGTCGCGATAGACCAGATTATTCCAGTCGGGAATCTGGTTGTTGACCGGACAGCCCTGGTGACAGAAGGGAATGCCGCAATCCATGCAGCGCGCCGCCTGCTTGCTGACATCGGCATAAGGCAGCGGCTGCACGAACTCGTTGTAATTGTTGATGCGCGTTTCCGGCTTCTCGCTGGGGCGGTCCTGCCGTTCGATTTCCAGAAAGCCTGTGATCTTGCCCATGTGTCTTACTCGGCCGCGATGTGTGAAGCGGCGCGCGCCTTGATCGCGGCCAGCGCCTTGGCGTAATCGGACGGCATCACCTTGACGAATTTGCACAGCTGCGCATCCCAATTGTCCAGGATCGCCTTGGCGCGCGCGCTGCCGGTATGCAGCAGATGGCGTTCCACCAGGATTTTCAGCCGCTCGGCATCGAAGCGCAGGAAATCGCCCATGCCGGCATCCGCCACGCTGACGGAGCGCTGCTTGGGCAGATCGCTATGGTCGATATTTTCGCAGGGCCCGATCTTCTCCAGCTTGACCATCGAGGGATTGCAGCGCTGTTCGAAGCTGCCATCCTCGTCATAGACATAGGCCACGCCGCCCGACATGCCGGCAGCGAAATTGCGCCCCGTCGCACCCAGCACCACCACCACGCCGCCGGTCATATATTCGCAGCCATGGTCGCCAGTGCCTTCAACGACCGCGATGGCGCCGGAATTGCGCACCGCGAAGCGTTCGCCGGCCACGCCATGGAAATAGGCTTCGCCCGCGACAGCGCCGTACAACACCGTATTGCCGACAATGATGTTCTCGGCCGGATCGCGGCTGAGACCCTTGGGCGGCTTGACCACAATGCGGCCTCCAGAAAGTCCTTTGCCGACATAGTCGTTGGCATCGCCGGTCAGTTCGATGGAGACGCCGCGCGCCAGGAAGGCGCCAAAACTCTGCCCCGCCGTGCCGGTGAACTTCACGCTGATCGTGTCTTCCGGCAGGCCCGCATGGCCGTGGCGCCTGGCCACTTCGCCCGACAGCATGGCACCGATGGTCCGATCGACGTTGCGCACACTGCGCTCCAGCCGGACCGGCTGGCCGTTTTCGATCGAAGGCCTGGCGGCGGCAATCAGCTCGTGATCCAGCGCCGATTCCAGCCCGTGATTCTGCTTTTCCTTGTGATGGATGGCGACGCCGGCCTTGGGGGTCACGCTGTAGAGAATGCGCGACAGGTCCACGCCCTTGGCCTTCCAGTGGCCGACGGCCTTCTTCATGTCCAGCCTGTCCACCCGGCCGACCATCTCGGCGACGGTGCGGAAGCCAAGCTCGGACATGATCATCCGCAGCTCTTCGGCCACAAAGAAGAAATAGTTGATCACATGCTCGGGCTGGCCGGTGAAGCGCCTGCGCAGGATCGGATCCTGGGTCGCCACGCCCACCGGGCAGGTGTTGAGATGACACTTGCGCATCATGATGCAGCCCGAGGCGATCAAGGGCGCGGTGGCGAAGCCGAATTCGTCCGCGCCCAGCAGCGCGCCGATGGCGACGTCGCGGCCCGTGCGCAATCCTCCATCCACCTGAACAGCGATACGTCCGCGAAGCCCGTTCAGCACCAAGGTCTGCTGGGTTTCGGCCAGGCCGATTTCCCAGGGCGAACCGGCATGAGTCAGCGAAGTCAGCGGCGAGGCACCAGTGCCGCCCTCAAAGCCGGAAATGGTGACATGATCGGCGCGGCACTTGGCGACGCCCGCCGCGACGGTGCCCACGCCCACTTCCGACACCAGCTTGACCGAAATGCGGGCCTTC
The DNA here is from genome assembly GCA_038256475.1 of Micropepsales bacterium. Lineage (GTDB taxonomy): Bacteria > Pseudomonadota > Alphaproteobacteria > Micropepsales > Micropepsaceae > Rhizomicrobium. The sequence continues at coordinate 14,479 of JBBSKJ010000010.1, forward strand.
TGGTTGACGCTCTTCAGGTCGCGGATCAGCTGCGCCAGGTCTTCAATGGAATAGATGTCGTGATGCGGCGGCGGTGAAATCAGGCCGACGCCGGGGGTGGAATGGCGCACCCGCGCGATATTGGCATCCACCTTGTGGCCGGGCAGCTGACCGCCTTCGCCGGGCTTGGCGCCCTGGGCCATCTTGATCTGGATGTCATCGGCATTGACCAGATATTCGGCCGTGACGCCGAAGCGGCCCGACGCCACCTGCTTGATGGCCGAGCGCATGGAATCGCCATTGGCCATGGGCGTAAAGCGGTCGGATTCCTCGCCGCCCTCGCCGGTGTTGGAACGCCCGCCGATACGGTTCATGGCGATGGCCAGGTTGGTATGGGCTTCGCGGCTGATGGAGCCGAAGCTCATCGCGCCGGTTGAGAAACGCTTGACGATCTCGCTGGCGGCTTCGACTTCATCCAGCGGAACGCCGGGGCCGTCGGCCTTGAAATTCATCAGCCCGCGCAGGGTCAGCAGGCGCTCATTCTGGTTGTTGATCTCTTCCGCAAACAGTTCGTACTCGGCCGGATTGTTGCCGCGCACCGCATGCTGCAGGCGAGATACCGATTCCGGCGTCCAGGCATGGTCCTCGCCGCGCAGGCGGAAAGCATAATCGCCGCCCACATCCAGCATGTTGCGATAGATCGGATTGTCGCCGAACGCATTTTGGTGACGCCGCACGCACTCCTCGGCGATTTCCTTCAGGCCGATGCCTTCCACCGTGGTGGCGGTGCCGGTGAAGTATTTCTCGATGAAGTCGCTGGACAGGCCCACAGCGTCGAAAATCTGCGCCCCGCAATAGGACTGGTAGGTGGAGATGCCCATCTTGGACATCACTTTCAGAATACCCTTGCCGATGGCCTTGATGTAGTTCTTCTGGACTTCATAGGCCTTGAGCGACAGACCCTGCTTGACGCGGATCTGTTCCAGCGTCTCGAACGCCAGATAGGGATTGACCGCTTCGGCGCCATAACCGGCCAGCACGCAGAAGTGATGCACTTCGCGCGCTTCGCCCGTTTCAACCACCAGGCCGGTCTGCATGCGCAGGCCCTGGCGCACCAGATGATGATGCACGGCGGCGATCGCCAGAGCGGCCGGAATCGGGATCCGGTCGGCGCTGACGGCGCGGTCGGACAGGATCAAGATATTGTTGTCCGCCAGCACCGCATCGGTGGCGTTCAGGCAGATACGCTGCACGGCATTGGAAAGACCTTCGGCGCCTTCCACGGCCGGCCAGGTGCAGTCGATGGTGGCGGTGCGGAACGCGCCGTCCACCAGTTCGGAAATCGAGCGTATCTTCTCGACATCGGCATTGGTCAGCACCGGCTGGGTCACTTCCAGCCGCTTGTGCGCGCCGGCATCGCGGCCCAGCAGATTGGGGCGCGGGCCGATCATCGATACCAGGCTCATCACCAGTTCTTCGCGGATCGGATCGATCGGCGGATTGGTGACCTGGGCGAAGTTCTGCTTGAAATAGTTATAGAGAAGCTTGGGCTTCTTGGACAAAACCGCGATCGGCGTATCGACGCCCATCGAGCCGATGGGATCGTCGCCCACGGCAGCCATCGGCTCCAGGAAGAATTGCAGGTCTTCCTGGGTGTAACCAAAGGCCTGCTGGGAATCGAGCAGCAGCGCGGGATCGCCCACCTTGGCGCGATGATCTTCGGGCAGATCGGGCAGGTCTTCCAGCTTGAACTGGGCCGACTTCAGCCAGTCGTCATAGGGCTCGGCCTCGGAGAACTTCTTCTTGATCTCCTCGTCTTCGACAATGCGCCCTTCTTCGAAGTCGATCAGCAGCATCTTGCCGGGCTGCAAGCGCCACTTGCGCTTGATCTTCTCTTCGGCGACCGGGATCACGCCCGATTCCGACGCCAGGATCACCAGATCGTCGTCGGTCACGATGTAGCGCGCGGGGCGCAGGCCGTTGCGGTCGAGCGTGGCGCCGATCTGGCGGCCGTCGGTGAAGGCGATGGCGGCGGGCCCGTCCCACGGCTCCATAAGAGCTGCGTGATATTCATAGAAAGCCCGGCGCTTGGCATCCATGCTCTTGTTGCCGGCCCAGGCTTCCGGGATCAGCATCATCACCGCATGGGCCATCGGATAGCCGCCGGCCACCAGCAGTTCCAGCGCATTGTCCAGACACGCCGTGTCGGACTGGCCGTGCGGGATCAGCGGCCACATCTTGTCGAGATCGGGTCCCAGCAGTTCGGATTCCATGCTGCGGCGGCGCGCATTGATCCAGTTCACATTGCCGCGCACGGTGTTGATCTCGCCGTTATGGGCGATAAAGCGATAGGGATGCGCCAGCTTCCAGGACGGAAAGGTGTTGGTTGAGAAACGCTGATGCACCAGCGCCACCGCCGACACGGTCAGCGGATTCTGCAGATCGCGATAGAAGCGGCCAACATCATGCGCCAGCAGCAGGCCCTTATAGACCACGGTGCGGGTCGAAAAACTGGGCATGTAAAGATGATTGATGTCGGGAAGCTTGTGCTTCTTGGCCAGCGTCGCCAGCGGGTTCTGTGTCTGCTTGCGGATCACCAGCAGCTTGCGCTCGAACTGGTCCTGGTCGCGGATATGGGGACCGGCGGCGATGATCGCCTGGCGGATCAGCGGCATGCCGTCCAGCACGGTCTTGCCCAGGCCCGCCGGATCGGTCGGCACATCGCGCCAGCCCAGCAGGATCTGGCCTTCAACCTTGATGAAATGCTCGAACTGCTTGACGACGATTTCGCGCGCCTTGGCTTCGCGCGGCAGGAAACACATCGCCACGGCATATTTGCCAGGCTCCGGCAGGGTCACGCCGGTGTCCTTGGCCCATTCGCGAAACAGGGGATCGGGAATCTGGATCAGGAGGCCGGCGCCGTCGCCCACCAGCGGGTCCGCGCCCACCGCGCCGCGATGGTCGAGATTGATCAGGAGCTGGAGGCCCAGCCCGATGATCTCATGCGACCTGGCACCCTTGATGTTCGCGACAAAGCCGACGCC
>JBBSKJ010000011.1:0-16158 GCA_038256475.1 Micropepsales bacterium
AATGCGGCGGCGGGGCGAGCGGTATCCTCGTGTCGTCGAAGGCGCGTGATGCGGGTGTCGCGGGGGTCGAGTTCCTGCGCGGAATACCGGGCACCGTCGGCGGGTTCGTGCGGATGAACGGCGGCGCCTACGGCCGGGAGGTCGCCGACGTCCTGATCGATTGCGACGTCGTGCTGCCGACCGGCGACTTCGTCACGCTTCCCGCCCGCGACCTCGAATACAGCTACCGCCACTCGAACCTGCCCGAAGGCGCGGTGGTCGTCGCCGCGCGGTTCCAGGGGCGCGAGGGCATCCCTGCCGAGATCGGCGAGGAAATGGACAAGATCGCCGCTGCGCGCGAGGCCAGCCAGCCGCTGCGGACCAAGACCGGCGGGTCGACGTTCAAGAACCCGCCGGGCGAAAAGGCGTGGGAACTCGTCGATCGCGCCGGCTGCCGCGGCCTTGCGCTGGGCGGAGCGCAAGTGAGCGAGAAGCACACCAACTTCCTGATCAACACCGGCGAGGCGACGAGTCACGACATCGAGGCGCTGGGCGAGGACGTGCGCAAGCGCGTGCTGGAAAAATCCGGCATCACCCTGGAATGGGAAATCAAGCGCGTGGGGGTGGCGTGACGACCTTCAAGCGCATTGCTGTCTTGATGGGCGGCCGCTCCGCCGAACGCGAAGTCTCCTTCTCGTCCGGCCGTGGCGTGATGAAGGCGCTGAAAGAAGAAGGTTTCGATCCCATCGAGATCGATCCCGCCGACGATCTGCCGGCGCAATTGCGCGCCGCCAAACCCGATGCGGTGTTCAACGCTTTGCATGGCCGCTTCGGCGAAGACGGCACGGTCCAGGGGATTCTGGAATGGATGCGCCTGCCTTACACCCATTCCGGCGTGCTGGCCTCGGCGCTGGCGATGCACAAGGAACGCACCAAGGATATCTACCGCGCCGCCGGCCTGCCGGTGGTCAAATCCATCGTCTGCGACCGCAAGGAAGCGGGCGCGCGCCACATGATGGAGCCGCCCTATGTCGTCAAGCCGGTCAATGAAGGCTCCAGCGTCGGCATCTTCATCATCCGCAAGGGCGACAACCGTCCACCCGCCGCGCTGGGCGCGGATGACTGGAATCTCTCCAGCGAGATGATGGTGGAGGAATTCGTGCCGGGCCGCGAACTCACCGTCAGCGTGATGGGCGAAAAGCCGCTCTGCGTCACCGAGATCATGACGGATCTGGAATTCTACGATTACGAAGCCAAATACGCGCCGGGCGGCTCCCAGCATGTCCTGCCCGCGCAGGTGCCGGACTCTGTCGCGAAGGACTGCATGGAAATGTCGGTGATCGCCCACAAGGCGCTGGGCTGCCGCGGCGTCAGCCGCACCGATTTCCGTTACGACGACACCACGAATAAGCCGCGCCTGATCCTGCTGGAAACCAACACTCAGCCGGGTATGACGCCGACCTCGCTGGTGCCCGAACAGGCCGCCTATGTCGGCATGTCTTACGCAAAATTGTGCCGCTGGATGGTGGAGGACGCGTCATGCGATCGGTAAATGCAGACCGCAAAAGCCGTGGCAAGCCCGCCCGTGCGCAAGGTGTGCGCACTTCGACGCGCCGCGATCTGCCCAAGGTCCAGCCCGGCTCGGTCCGCCGCGAAAAATCCCCCGGTTTCTTCTCCCGGCTGATGCCGCGCTTCGCTTTCTTTGCCGACCGCCCCATGATGGCGATGACCGGCTTTTCGGTGGTGCTGGCGATGCTCGCCGCCCTGTTCGCCAGCGGCATCATCGGCCGCGGCTTTCGCGCCGTCGACAATGGCGTCAACCAGACGCTGGCCCATGCCGGTTTCGGCATTTCCGAAATCCACATCACCGGCAACCGCCGCACGCCCTACAAGCAGATCCTGGAAGTGCTGGGCATGCAGCCCGGCCAGTCGATCTTCAGCGCCGACCTGTTCGGGGCGCGCAACCGCCTGGCGCATCTGGACTGGATCGCCTCGGCCGAAGTGCATCGCCGCTATCCCGACGCCATCTTTGTCACCCTGGTGGAAAAGCGCCCCTTCGCGCTGTGGCAGGCGCCGCCCAACGCCAGGGGCGAAGCCCCCATCGCGCTGGTCGAGCGCAACGGCAATGTCATCACCACCCGCGATCTCGAAAAATTCAGCCGCCTGCCCAAGCTGGTGGGGGCGGGCGCGCCGCAAAGCGCCGCCGAACTGGTGGATGCGGTGAAATCCCATCGCGCCATCTCGGCCCGCACCGCCGCCTTCGCGCGCGTCTCGTCGCGCCGCTGGAATCTGATTTTGGATGACGGCGTCATCGTCAAGCTGCCGGAAGCCGGCTGGGACAAGCAGCTCGCCGCGCTGGAACATCTGATCATCGACAATGGCATCCTGGAACGCGATGTCACCGAAATCGACCTGCGTTCGCCGACGCATTATTTCTTCATGTTGAAGAGCGGTGAGAAGAAAGACGTCCAGAGGGGCAAAGAGACATGAACCAGACGCTGCGCTTGCGCGTGAACAACGAAATCCCCGCTTACCGACCCGGACTTGTCTCGGCGCTGGACGTCGGCACCTCCAAGATCGTCTGCGTCATCGGCCAGGCCGAGGCGGGCTCGCTGAAGGTGCTGGGCAGCTCTTTGCGCGAATCCTCCGGCCTCAAGGCCGGCACCATCACCAGCCTGGACCAGGCCGAGGAATCCATCCGCGACTGCGTGGCGGCGGCGGAGAACATGGCCGATGCCCGCATCCAGAACGTCCTGATCAGCGTCAATTGCGGCCAGCCGGTTTCGGTGACCAGCCGGGCGGTGATGTCGCTGGACGGCGCGCTGGTGTCCGACGATCACTTGCGGGTGCTGCTCAATGACGGCCGCGCCCGCGCCAAGCTGGAAGGCCATGAAGTCATCCAGAGCGCGCCGACCGCTTATGTGGTGGACGAGGCGCGCGGGGTGAAAAATCCGTCGGGCATGTTCTGCCAGCGCATCGGCGTCGCCATGCATGCCGTCGCGGTCAAGCCGTCGCCCTTGCAGAATCTCAAGCTGGCGGTGGAACGCTGCCATCTCAATGTCGTCGGCACCCAGTTCGGGGCTTATGCGTCCGGCATCTCCACCCTGACGGAAGACGAAAAGCAGATCGGCGCCACCGTGATCGACATGGGCGGCGGCACCACCTCCATCGCCGTCTTTCTGGAAGGCCATCTGGTCCATGCCGATGTCGTGCCGGTGGGCGGGTTTGCCGTCACCAGCGACATTGCCCGCATGCTGGCTGCCCCGTTGGGCGCCGCCGAGCGGGTGAAGACTCTCTATGGCGCGGCGATGGGCGAGATGGATGGCGGCTCCGACGTCGTGTCGGTCGCCCAGATGGGCGAGGAGGGCGACGACTCTGCCCTGCGCCTGCCGCGTTCCATGCTGACCCGCATCATCCAGGCCCGCCTGGAGGAAATTTTCGGCGAGGTCCAGACCCGGCTGCGCGCTTCGGGCTTTGACGTGGCGGCGGGCCGCCGCGCGGTCCTGACCGGCGGCGCCTGCCAGCTGGCGGGCACCCGCGAACTGGCCGCCCGCATTCTCAACAAGCAGGTTCGCATCGGCCGGCCGCAAGCCTTTTCGGGATTGGCGGCCGCCTCGGCGGGGCCCGACTACGCCACGGCAATCGGCCTGATGATGGCCGGCGCGACCCTGCCGCCCGAGCTTCTGAATCCGGACCTCGCCATGGGCGGTCCGGTCCGCGTCACCGGCGAAAGCTGGCTGACCCGGTTGACCCGCCGGTGGCTCTAATGATTCAACAATATAACAGCGAATCAGTTGGGAAACCTGGCGTGCCGCAAGGTGAACGGAACATCTCACAAGCGTCGGCGACCGCCGGGGCAACCAACATGATGAGGAGAATCTGACATGGCGATCAACCTGAAAGTCCCCGAGACCAAGGAACTGCGGCCCCGCATCACGGTGCTGGGCGTTGGCGGCGCCGGCGGCAATGCCGTCAACAACATGATCGAAGCGGGCCTTGAAGGCGTCGACTTCGTCGTCGCCAACACCGATGCCCAGGCGCTGGCCCAGTCCAAGGCCACCCGCCGCATCCAGCTCGGCGTGGGCACCACCGAAGGCCTGGGCGCTGGCGCCCAGCCGGAAGTCGGGCGCGCGGGCGCCGAGGAATCCATGGCCGAGATCATGGAACAGCTTTCCGGCGCGCACATGGTGTTCATCGCCGCCGGCATGGGCGGCGGCACCGGCACCGGTGCTGCCCCGGTCATCGCCCGCGCGGTGCGCGAAGCCGGCATCCTCACCGTCGGCGTCGTTACCAAACCCTTCAGCCTGGAAGGCGACCGCCGCATGCGCGTTGCCGAACGCGGTATTCAGGAGCTGCAGCAGTTCGTTCACACCCTGATCGTCATTCCCAACCAGAACCTGTTCCGCGTCGCCAATGAGCGCACCACCATGGCCCAGGCTTTCGCCATGGCCGATGAAGTGCTGCATGCCGGCGTGCGCGGCGTCACCGACCTGATCGTGATGCCGGGCCTGATCAATCTCGACTTTGCCGATATCAAGTCGGTGATCAGCGAGATGGGCAAGGCGATGATGGGCACCGGCGAGGCCGAAGGCGAAGACCGCGCCCAGAAGGCCGCCGACATGGCGATCTCCAATCCGCTGCTGGATGATGTCACCATGAAGGGCGCCAAGGGCGTCTTGATCAACATCACCGGTGGTCCGGACCTGATGCTGTTCGAAGTCGAGCAGGCCGCCAACCGCATCCGTTCGGAAGTCGATCCCGACGCCAACATCATCTTCGGCAACACCATCCTGGACGAGATGGAAGGCCGCATCCGCGTCAGCGTGGTCGCCACCGGCATTGATGCCGACCAGGTCCGTATGCCGCTCCCCGAAAAGGTGCGCACCCTGCATCCGCACCTGAACCTGAAGTCGCCGGCCCGTGTTGCCGAACCGGCCTCTTCTTTCCGGGAGAAAGCTCCCGTCTATGCCTCGGCCCCGCCGCCTGCCGCGACCGTCAATCCAGTGCATGCCACCATGAATGCGCTGGCGGTGGAAATCGGCGCCGACAAGAGCCCGGCCGAGGATTACATCCTGGGCGGGTCCGATGCGCCGGAAGTGATGGCGGAGCCGATCACGGCCAAGTATCCCGCCACCGAAAGCTATCGTCCGCTGGAACAGCAGCCCATGGCGGCACCGGCCGAAAAGAAAAGCGGCTGGGGCTTCTTCGGCCGCAAAAAGGCCGCCGATCTGCGCGCCAAACCGGCCCCGGAACCGCGCATGGCGCCCGCTCCGCAAGGGCCGCGCGCGACCGCGACACCGATGCCGCAGTCCGAAGCGCCGCGCGGCAAGGACGACGACCTGTTCCCCGACCACAAGCGGGACGAGCAGTTCGAAATCCCTGCTTTCCTGCGCCGCCAGTCCAACTAGCCTTCGGCACATATATAAAAAGGGCGGGCGTGAGCCCGCCCTTTTTGTTTTGGACCAAGGGATTACCTGACGGCAGGCTGACAGGAAGCGGCCTCGACATCACGCACGGCCATGGCTAATACTGAGAACCGTTCTCAAGTGAGCCCTCAAGAAAGTCCGTGTGATGCTGACCCGCGCCGCCCTGCTGCTTGCTGTCCTGCTGCTGGGCGCCTCTCCCTTTGGCAGTGGGCCCGCCCATGCCCAGACCGCGCCCGCCCAGACGATATGGCGGCTGCTGGATTACATCGCGGTCGATTACCGGGAAGCCGTGCGGGACGGGAAGGTGGTCAACGACGTCGAATATCAGGAGATGATCGAATTCTCCAAGTCGGCGCGGGAGCGCATCGGGCAGCTTCCGGCAACCGGCGCCAAGCAGACGTTGCAGCAGCAATCGGTGGCGCTGGAGAAACTGATCGCCAGCAAAAATCCGCCGGAAACCATCGCGATCGCCGCCCGTGCCGTGGCGGCCGATCTTATCAAGGCCTATCCGGTGCCGCTGGCGCCCAGCGCCATGCCGGACCTGGCACGCGGCGCGCAGATTTACGCCGCGCAATGCGCCGCCTGTCATGGCGCCAATGGCGACGGCAACGGTCCCGACGCCACCGGCATGGACCCGCCGCCCATTGCCTTTACCGATGAGGCGCGCGCCAGCGAGCGCAGCCTGTTCGCGCTCTACCAGGTGATCGAGCAGGGCCTCGAAGACACCGCCATGACCAGCTTCGCGCATCTGCCGGTGGAAGACCGCTGGGCGGTAGCCTTCTATTCCGGCACGCTGGCCTATCCGAATGCCGCTGAAGGCGAGCGTCTCTGGAAGGAAGACGCCAGTCTGCGTTCGAGCTTCAACATGGAACGGCTGGTCAGTGCCACCCCCGCTTCGCTGGCTGCCACCCTCGGCGAAGACAAAGCCAGGAATGTCGTGGCCTATCTGCGCCGTCATCCTGAAGCGGTCGCGGCCGAGCAGAGCAGCGGCGCGCTGACCTTCGCGCGCGGCAAGCTGAATGAGGCGCTGGCCGCCTATGAGCGGAAGGACAGCCGCGGCGCCACGGACCTCGCTTTGTCGGCTTATCTCGATGGTTTCGAGCCGGTCGAAGCGGTGCTGGCGGCGCGCGACCATGCGCTGATGCTGCGCATCGAAACCGCGATGATCGCCGTGCGTGCCGGCATCGCCAATGGCGCGCCGGTGGAGACCGTGCGCGGCCAGGTCGCGACGCTGGATGGACTGTTCGCCGAGGCCGAAAAAGTTTTGGGTTCCAGCGAAGCGTCCAGCATGGCCAGCTTCCTCGCCGCCTTCACGATTCTGGTGCGCGAAGGGCTGGAAGCCCTTCTGATCGTCATCGCCATGATCGCCTTCCTCAACAAGGCCAATCGCCGCGACGTGCTGCCTTACGTCCATGGCGGCTGGGCCGCGGCGCTGGTGGCGGGTGCGGTAACCTGGGTAGTCGCCACCTGGATGATCACCATCAGCGGCGCCAGCCGCGAACTGACCGAAGGCTTCGGCTCGCTATTGGCGGCAGCGGTGTTGCTGTGGGTGGGAATCTGGATGCACGGCAAGAGCCATGCCGACGCCTGGCAGCGCTATATCCGCGAAAAGATGGGCGCGGCGCTGAACAAGCGATCCGCCTGGTTCCTCTTTGCCCTGGCCTTCGTCGTGGTCTACCGCGAAGTGTTCGAAACCATCCTGTTCTATGCCGCGATCTGGGCGCAAGGGAATGGCGCGGCGATGCTGGCCGGCGCGCTGGCCGCCATCGCGGTGCTGGTGGTTGTCGCGGTGGCAATGATGACCTTCAGCCGTCGCCTGCCGATCGGAGACTTCTTCAAATACAGCAGCTGGCTGATCGCAGGTCTGGCGGTGGTGCTGATCGGCAAGGGCACCTCGGCGCTGCAGGAGGCGGGTTACATCTCCATCAATCCGCTGGCCGGCTTCCCGCGCTCGGAGCTGCTGGGTGTCTATCCCACCCAGGAAGGCGTGATCGCACAGGTCGCGATGGCGGTGCTGCTGATCATCGGCTTTATGTGGAACAACCGGCAGGCAGCAAAAGCCGCCTGACATTGTGACCGATTGATTGTTTGCCGCGCCTTGCCCCGCCTATCGCGCGGTCGGGACGACCATCGTCGCGCCAGCCGCCCGACTGCAATATTATCAAGCACTTAACACCCGGCTCCGCGGGGCCGCATTTGTGCTACTATCCAGCTGCTTCGCCCAAGGTCGGCATCAAGACCGGTTCAGAGGAGAGATCATGATCCTGCAAAAACGCGTTCTGCTTTGCTCGGTTGCTGCGGTCTCGCTCACCGCGATGGTCCAGCCCGCATCGGCTGCGCCCTGGGAGCGCGGCTTTGTCGTCGCCACCTATGAATACGCCTTCCGCTATGGTGGACGCGCCAGCTTCGAACGCGCCGGCGAGATCGAGCCGGGCTCGGATTGCCCGCATGGCAACAGCGTCCATTTCGCCAACGACAAGAATACCGAAGCGGCGCTGAAGCAGCCGTTCCGCAGCAAATATGAGATCGAGGCCATCTCCCGGCCGCCGGGGCTGGACCAGGTTCGGGCGCCCGTCAGTACGCGGTTCAACATCTGGAACCGGGCCATCACCTATCGTGGCTGGAAACGCGGCATCGAGACCTATGTGAATCCCTGGGCGGCGGAAGATCCCGGCCAGCCCGAAGTGACCGGCAAGATCGCGACCGGGTTCAATCTGGACAACAATGCCAGCACCGGCGACTTTGTCGCCGAGGATGGCGAGCAGGGCATCGACCATGCCCTCTACCGCGCCTGGGGTTGTGACGCGCCCTGGCGCGGCGATGGCAACGCCACGCTGCATCTACGCGCCAACGACAAGATGCAGGGTGGCCTTTACACCATGGTGATCCGGGTTTCCGGCAACAAGGATCCGATGAATGACGACAATGCCATTGTCGAGATCGGCTATTCGCCGGACAAGATCACCAAGAATGCGCGTGGCGACGTGGCAAACGATTATTCCTATCGCATCCTCAAAAGCGAGCAGTACACCAGGCTGAAGGCCAAGATCCGCAATGGCGTGGTCGAGACCGAACAGGTCGAGGAACTGCATGCCCCCCGCATCGCCTGGTGGTACAACCATGTCGGCGACGTCAATATTCGCAAGGGCAAGATTCGCCTGGAGATCGGCGCGGACGGCAATGCCAAGGGCCTGATCGGCGGCTATCGCAACTGGCGCGAACTATATACCGAGAATACTTTCTCCCAGGACGGTGGACAGCAGGGCATCCGGGAGCATGAAGACCATGTCGCGCTTTATTATGCCTTGAAGCGCAATGCCGATGGCATGCCCGATCCCAAGACGGGCGAGAAGATGGGCATTTCATCCACCTACCGCATCACCGCCATGCCGGCCTATGTGGTGGATTCCGCAAAGCCCGTGGGCGTGACGATCATCCAGGCGGATGAGGGCCGCAAGAAGTCGTTCCTTGCGATCCGCGAAGCCACCATCAAGTCCACCCTGACCAAGACGGTGCAGGGCGTACCGCCGGGCACCACGCAAGGCGCTTTCCCGGGCCTGGAACGCAATATTGTGGACCTGCCGAGCAAGGATTTCTTCCTGACGACCCTGGACCGGCCGCACTATGACAAGGATCTTGAGGCCGCGCTCCTGAAGGACGGTCTGGCCGTTTTCGACGAGCCCGTGGATCAGCCGAAGCCGAAGCCAGGTTCTGCCGCTGACAAGCAGGTGCGCAACGAAGCCACTCCGGCACAGGTGGCCGACGCCGGCACGCGCTGATCGCTGCCAATAGCAACGGGCCTTCCGACACGGGATAACGTCGCCCTCCTTGTAACACTTCGCACTCGTCCGCTTAATCCGCGATGTGCGGAAACAGCGGTCACGACATCGAGCCTACACACCAAAATTGTCCGCTGCCTCTCAAGGCTGGCAGGTTGTAATGTCGGCTCGCAATCCCCAAGCTCGCTCCGATGGTGGACGTATGCGTTGGTGCGCGCCCGGGAGTTCCAAGTGATTGACCCATACATTGCATTTCTGCTGGGGCTGGGCGTCGTCGTGCTTTTGGTGGCATGGCTTCCGTTCGCGCTGAAGACGTTACCCTTTTCCTTGTCGGTGGTGTGTGTGGGGCTCGGGGCCGGCCTTTTTGGACTCGGCTGGCTGGAATTCGATCCCAACCCACGCACCTATGACACCGTCGTGGAAAAGCTCTGCGAGGCGGTCGTCGTCATCTCGCTCATGGGCGCGGGCCTGAAAATCGACCGCAAGATTGGCCTGCGGGCCTGGGCTACGACCTGGCGGTTGCTCGGCATCGCGATGCCGATGACAATCCTCGCGGTCACGCTCCTGGCCTTTTATGTGCTGGGGCTTCCCTTGGCGATGGCGTTGCTGCTGGGGGCGGCGCTGGCGCCAACGGACCCGGTATTGGCCTCAGAGGTGCAGGTCGGAAAGCCCCGCTCAGGCGGGGAGGATGAAGTCAGGTTTGCCCTGACATCGGAAGCCGGCCTCAATGACGGGCTGGCATTTCCCTTTGTGCATCTTGCGCTTGTCTTCGGCGTGGCCGCGGGGGCGTCGGGCGCATGGCCGGGCCTTCCCATGCTTGGCGAATGGATGTTGAGCGACGTCGTGTGGCGGATTGGCGCCGGTGTCGGCGTGGGTTGGCTTGTCGGACGTGGCCTGGGCTGGCTCACCTTTGGCAGGTGGGGTTCGCAATTGTCGGGCACACGCGACGGCCTTGTCGCCATTGGCGCGACTTTTGTGGCTTACGCGATTGCGGAAGTTTGCCACGGCTATGGCTTTCTGGCTGTGTTTGTCGCTGCGCTCGTGCTGCGCGATGCCGAACGGAATCACGAGTATCACGAAGCCCTGCACGATTTTTCCGAGCAAATTGAGCGCCTGCTGATGATGCTGGTGCTGGTTTTGTTCGGCGGGGCAATTACCACGGGGCTATTCACCAACGTGACATGGACCGATTGCCTCGTGGCGCTTGCCATTGTTTTCCTGATCCGGCCGCTGGCGGGATGGATATCGCTCCTGGGATCGGGGCATCCCGCCAAGGCGCGCGGCCTGATTTCCTTTTTTGGCATTCGCGGTATCGGGTCGTTTTATTACGTCGCCTACGGCGTCAATCACGGTCAGTTTGCGTCCAGTGAGCGGCTGTGGGCGATCACCGGTTTGGTGGTGCTTATCTCCATCCTGGTTCATGGCATAAGCGCCACGCCTGCGATGCGTTGGATAGACCGGGCACGGCGTTGAGGCCAAAGGCCTTGATCTGTCGAACAACGCCTAGGGAACCAGCCAGACAAAGACCGCGGCCATGGCGGCCAGGCTCGCGATCGTGAGCCCCAGGCTTTGCGCCAGCCGGTAGCGCAGGCTGAAGAACAGGATGTAGCCGACCAGCGACAGGACGAGGAAGACCACGGCGGAAATGTCGATGAACAGCTTCCAGGCGGCGCCCACATTCTTGCCACGATGCAGGTCGTTCAGGATGGTGACGGCATCGGGTCTTTGCCGCGTCGCCTCGGCCTGGCCCGTTTGCAGGTCCAGCATTACGCTGGCATTGCCGGTGACGCCCTCATAGCGCAGGAAAGCTTCGTCGCCGTCGATCTCGCCCGAGGAGTAGACCCCGCCCACGTCGCCTTTGGCGTCGATCAATCCGGCCAGCGCCCGCGCCGGGTCTTCGGCCTTTCGGGCGGCGGCGATATCGCCGGGCAACAGGCTGAGGCGGATTTCCTCCGGCCTGCTTTCCTGCTTCAGCCATTCGGGATGGTTGAGCAGCAGCCCGGTCACCGAAAAGAACATCAGCGAGATGAAGGCGAAGGCCGACAGATAGCCATGCCACAGCCGCGACTGGCGGTAGAATTCGATCTTCCAGCGCGGCATCGGGGGCGCCCGGCGCGGCAGCGCATCCGACACCATGTCACGCACAACATCCGTCACTGGCTTCTCCCATAGGTGGCGCGCACCTTGCCGATTTCACCGTCCGGCTTGGCCTCAACCACAGCGCCATCCGCGCCCAGCGTCAATTCCAGGCGCTGCACGGTATGGCCGCCCTTTTCACGGCTGGCCTCGATATTCAGGACATACTTGCCCTGCGCCACCTTCTTGCCGGCATCGTCGAGCCCGTCCCATTTGATATTGTACTGGCCGGGCGCGCGGGTGGGGCGGCTCACCGAATCCACCAGCTTGACGTCATTGCGTCCGAAGCGGCGCCAATAGATGTAATTCTCTTCTTTCCAGCGCGTCTCCTTGCCCAGCACCAGCAGGGTGCGGATCAGGGTGCGGTTCTCGTCGGTGATCCAGATCGCGAGGTAAGGGTTGTGATAGGTGCCGGCATTCACCTTGGGCACTTCATACTCGATGTTCAGGCCAAAGCCCGCCGGCCAACCGTCTGATACTTGCGCCACGGAAACCGGATTGGGCGCCCCAGCGCATTGCCAGCGCGACGAGGTGAGCGTGTCACCATCCCTGGTCACGATGCGCGCCGCGACATGGGGCAGGCGGTCGGCCAGCGCGATGGCTTGGCTGGGCGGCAATACTGAGAAGGCCGTGGCCAGCGCATCGGCCTCGGCGGCGCCTTCGGCAACCGCGGTGGCATAAGCGACATGATCCAGTCTGCTGCCGGTCAACGGCGACACGGTCAACTGGCCGCGCGCCGAGCGCCCGCTGGTGGCGACCGCCTGATTGGAAACCAGCAGATGGATGCGGGCAGGGGCATTGTCAGCTGGGTTGGCGGCATCCACCACGCCGATGCGCCAGGCTTTTCCATCGGGCGCTGCGTCCCAACATTTTAGATCGCCGCCGACATCCACCATCACCCCGTCCACGCCCGGCACGCAGCGGGCCGCCGCCAGGGCGCGGTCGATGACATAGCCCTTGGCCAGGCCATCGACCGCAAAGACGATGTCATCGGGGCGGGTGATGGTGCGGGTGGCTGCATCCAGCCGCAGGTTGGCGGCTTCGATCTTGACCGCCAACCGCGCGCTATCCTTGGCGCTGTTCTGGCAGGCTTCCAGCAACCGGCCGATGCGCGCGCTGTAGGCGCCGCCGGTGACATCGCGCATTCTCTCGCAAAGACTGATCACGGCGAACAGCTCGGGCGATACGGAAAGGCCGCCGGCGGCGTTCAGCGCCATCAGCTCGCTGTCGCTGCGCCAGGCGCTCAGGATGCGGTCCAGCCGGGCGATCTCGGTGCGCGCCGCATCGATCGCCAGCGCCGCGGCCAAGGGCTTGCTTGCCACCACAGCGAGGTCGAGCGAGGTGCCCAGCACATGGTCGGCATGGAAGCGCCAGGTGCCGGTTTCCGCCTGGGCCGGCTGCATCAGCGCCGCGATGGCGCTGCCCGTCAGCCCTAGCCCGTATCTGATGCGCATGATCGATCCTTCGAATCCTAGGAATCTGGCTGAAAATTAGCCTGGAAGCAGGGCCCATTTGCTAATGCATGTGAGACTCAGTTGCAAGTGCATAACAATTGGTCTATTGGGAACTCGCTTTGAAGGTCTGCCGGCCCCTTGCCGGCCCATAGGGGATGCCAATGAAGACTGTTCTGCGAGCCATGCTGGGTGCCGGCTTGGTGCTGATTCCGGTGGCCGCCATGGCGCACACCTCCTTCCTGCTGCCGAATTATTTCTCGGTGACCGAAGGCAAGATGATCACGCTGGAAGGCGGCTTTGCCGAGAAGCTCTTCAGTTCCGATGTTGCGCTGACCTCCAAGGAATTCCATCTCTACCGCCCCGACGGCAAGCGCGACAGCTTCGATCGTGTCGCCAGCTTCGAACAGATCACCATCCTGGAAAGCGACATCAACGAGCCGGGGACCTATCTGTTCACCAGCGGCGAACGGCTGGGCCGGGTCTCCACCATCGCCAAGGTGAAGGGTGAATGGGTCATCGTGAATCCGGAAGACCCAAAGGCTGAGGTGCCGAAGGACGCCACCGAGATTTCCAAGTCGCAGACCGCCACTGTCACCGACGTCTATGTCACCAAGGGCAAGCCGTCCGATGCGGTGCTGAAACTGCCGCCGCAGGGGCGCCTGGCTTTCACGCCCATCACCCATCCCAACGCCATCTTCCTGGATGAGGGCTTCGAGATGTCGGTTTCCTGGGACGGCAAGCCGCTGGCCGATTTCGAAACCTTTCTCTATCGCCAGGGCGGCAGCTATGACGAAAAAAGCTTCGAAGAGATCAACACGACCGACGCCAGCGGCAAGCTCAAGCTGAAATTCGACCGTCCCGGCGTCTACATGATCATGGCGCGCCATCGCGGCGACTCGCCCGCGGGCGCGGCCACGCCCTATCGCAGCTATACCACCTCGCTCACATTTGAAGTCACACGCTAAGAGAAAGATCGACCATGAACCGCATCACCCTCCTGCTCGGCGCCGCCGCGATCACCGCCGCCGCCAGCGCCGCTGTGGCTCAGACCACTGCTACACCAAAGTCCGCCACGCCCACCACCGTTCCGGCCGAACGCGCCGCCGGGGGTCATGAGAAGATCAACTTCCTGGATTTCTATGACGTGAATGGCGACGCCATCGTCACCAGGGACGAATTCAACGGCCAGCGCAGCAGCGACTACAAGCGCATCGACGCCGATGGCAATGGTTCGGTGAACGACGCCGAATATGTCGGCGAGTTCACCGTGCGCCTGGACCGCCATCTGGCGGCCATGCGCGAGGGGCAGATCAAGCAGGGCCATTCGCGCTTCAAGGTGCTGGACAAGAACAAGGATGGTCAGATCACCGCCGACGAGTTCGACGCCACCGGCAAGAATCTCTTCGCCGCCTTCGACAGCAACAAGGACGGCACGGTCGACGAGAAGGACAAGGCCGAGAACTTCTGATCGGCGCACGCGCGTCTGACCGCCTGATTTCACGCATTCGAGAATGATGATCCGGGACCTGCGTGAACGCTATTCATATGATGCGAATGACTCTCACTCTTAATATCATTTAACCCAAGGGGCTTTTTATGTCGATTTCCAGAACTCTGCGCGCAAGCCTGTCGGCGCTGATGCTCAGCTGCGCGCCTGCCGCGCTCACCAGTGCCCAGGCGCAAACACAGTTGGTGGCGGCGAATGACGCCATCACCGTTTCGGCCACACGCCGCCCCGAGCTGGTGTCGGACGTGCCCGCCACCGTCAGCGTGATCACCTCCGACGAGATCGAGGAAAACTTCGTCCAGGACATCAAGGACCTGGTCCGCTACGAGCCGGGCGTCTCGGTGCGCACCGCGCCCGCGCGCTTCACCGCCGCCGGCGCCAATACCGGGCGCGACGGCAATGCCGGCTTCAACATTCGCGGGCTGGAAGGAAACCGCGTGCTGATCATCAATGACGGCATCCGCGTGCCGGACGGCTTCTCCTTTGGCGGCCAGTCGGTCGGGCGCGGCGACTATTTCGACACCGACACCCTCAAATCGGTCGAAATCCTGCGCGGCCCGGCCTCGGCGCTGTATGGCAGCGACGGCATCGCCGGCGCGGTCAGCTTCGTCACCAAGGACCCGTATGATTACATCAAGGATGGCCGCGGCTTCGCCGTGCAGGGCACGCCCAGCTACACCAGCGCCGACAACACCGTCTCCACCAATGTGGTGGGTGCCGTGGGCGAGGGCCCGTGGAGCGCCATGGTGTCGTTCACCCGCCGCGATGGCCATGAACTGGCGACCATGGGCACCAATTATGCGCGCAACACCGACCGCACCGCCCCCAACCCGCAGGACATCCTGACCAACGCGGTCCTGTCCAAGCTGGTCTACCAGCCCTCGGGCGGCCACACCCTGCGGGCGACCTACGAATATTTCGACAGCGAGATGAACGCGCTGGTGCTCACCGCCACCGCCAAGCCGCCGCTGGGGGCCACCAGCACCCTGGGCCTCACCGCGCGCGATACCACCAAGCGCAATCGCTACAGCCTGGATTACCGGTATGAAGGCGCGGCGGGCGACCTGATCGAAAGCGCCTTCCTGGCCGGCTATTACCAGAACAGTAAGACGCGCCAGTTCTCGGATGAGGACCGCAACACCGCGGCTGATCGCCTGCGCATCAACACCTTCGACAACGCCGTGTTCGGCTTCACCGGCCAGGCCGAGACCAGCTTTGCCACCGGCTTCGCCAGCCATATCGTCATTGCGGGCTTCGATGTGTCGGTGTCTCGCCAGGAAGGCATCCGCGACGGCACGGTTCCTCCTTTCGGCGAAACCTTCCCCACCCGCGCTTTCCCCAACACCGACTTCACCCTGGCCGGCTTCTTCGTCCAGGATGAAATCAGCCTGCTGAACGGCGACCTCAAGCTCTATCCGGCCATCCGCCTGGATACCTATTCGCTCGATCCCAAGCCCGATGCGCTGCTGACCGGCGTGGTCATGGCGGGCCAGAGCAAGTCGCATGTCTCGCCCAAGTTTGCCGCGATCTATTCGGTCACGCCGCAAATCAAGCTGTTCGGCAACTGGGCGGAAGGCTTCAAGGCGCCGGCTCCGGGTCAGGTCAACAACGCCTTCGCCAACATCGTGGCCAACTATACCTCGGTCCCCAACCCGAACCTGCGTCCGGAAACCAGCCAGACCATCGAAGGCGGCCTGCGCTATATCGACGACAGTTTCTCGCTCAGCGGCACCGCGTTCGTCGGTCAATACAAGGACTTCATCGACCAGGTGCTGGTCGGGGGATATTTCACGCCCACCAATCCGGCGGTCTTCCAGTTCATCAACCAGGGCAGCGTGTTGATCAAGGGGCTGGAGTTCAAGGGCACCGTGGACCTC
>JBBSKJ010000012.1:0-16020 GCA_038256475.1 Micropepsales bacterium
AAAGGGCGATGACGCCTTGCCGCCCCGCGCGCCCTTTGCACGCGGAAACCAGCTGGTCTGGTTCAGCGATTTCCTGGATCCGGCCGCGCTGGAAGTGATGAAGGACCTGTCGCGCCGCGGCATGTCGGGACATCTGGTGCGGATCGTCGATCCGGCGGAAGAAGACTTTCCCTATAATGGCCGCACCCGTTTTGAATCGCCCGTCGGCGATAGCGATGAAATCTTTGGCCGCGCCGAACGGATTCGCAGCGCTTATCGCACCCGTTTCACCACCCATGGCGAACGCGTCAGCGACGCCGCGCTGAAACTGGGCTGGACCTGCACCACGCATCGCACCGACCACACCCCACAAGGATCGCTGATCGCGCTGCATGCCGCCATCGGCGGCGTCTAGTCCGTGCTGGGTTTCCTGCCGCTGAGTTTTGGAGCCCCGCTCATATTGGCGGCGCTGCTGGCTTTGCCGGTGCTGTGGTGGTTGCTGCGCGTGACGCCGCCGCTGCCGCGCCGCACGGTATTTCCGCCGCTGCGGCTGCTGCGCGGTTTGCAGGATGAAGAACAGACGCCCGCCGCCACGCCCTGGTGGCTGCTGCTGCTGCGATTGCTGGCGGCGGCGCTGCTGATCCTGGCTTTGGCCGATCCGCTGCTGGGCCGCCCGCCACAACTGACGGCGCCGGGTCCGCTGGTGCTGGTGGTGGACAATGGCTGGACCGCCGCCAAGGACTGGAACCTGCGCCAGGAACTGATCGCCGACTTGCTGCACAGCGCGCGCGGCCGCGCGGTGGCGATCATTCCCACCGCCGGCGCCGCGCCCACCGGGCTGCTCAACGAAGGCGAGGCGGCGCGCGTCGCCAAGGAATTAAAGCCGATGCCTTGGCCCGGTGATCGCAATGCGGCGGCGGCGGCGTTGGGGCGGTTCAAGTTCGCCGCCCCGCCGGCGCTCTACTGGCTGAGCGACGGCATCGAGAACAACAGCAAGCCGCTGCGCGAAGCCCTGAACCGCTATGACGGTGCCTTGGTCTATGCCCCCGAGCGCTTGGCCTTGGGATTGCTGCCGGTGACGCGCGACGCCAGCGGCTTTGCCGTCACCGCCCTGCGCGCGCGGCCCGGCGCGATACAGGAAGCCGAAGTCGCCGCCATCGGGGGGCGCGGCGAAACCCTGGCCGCCACAAAGGTCCGCTTTGCGCGCGGCGAAACCCGCGCCCGCGGCCATATCGCCTTGCCGATGGAAGTGCGCAACGCCACCGCCCGCCTGGCGGTCACCGGCGAGGACAGCGCCGGTGCGGTACAGCTGCTGGACAAGGGCGCCGCCCAGCGCAGCGCCGGCATCGTGTCGGAGACCAGCGGCGAAGGACAGCCGCTGCTCTCCGACGTTTATTATATCGAACGGGCGCTTTCGCCCTATGCCGAGATTTCCAAGGGCACCATCTCGGCCCTGCTGGACAAGAATGTTTCGGTGCTGCTGCTGGCCGACGTGGCGCGGATTTCCGGCGCCAACCAGGAACGCGTCAAAGACTTTGTCGCCAAGGGCGGCATGCTGATCCGCTTTGCGGGCGACAGGGTCACCAATGGCACCGACGATCTGGTGCCGGTGAGCTTGCGTGTCGGCGGACGCTATCTGGGCAGCGCCATGGCCTGGTCGGCGCCGCAGCGCTTGGCGCCCTTTACCGCCACCAGCCCGTTCAACGGGCTGGAGATTCCCGCCGAAGTGACGGTGTCGCGCCAGGTGTTGGCCGAGCCGTCTTCCGAAATCGACAACCGCGCCTGGGCGCGGCTGAGCGACGGCACGCCGCTGATCACCGCGCGCGGCGAAGGCCAGGGCTGGATCGTGATGTTCCACATCACGGCAAGTCCGACCTGGTCGTCGCTGCCGATCTCGGGTCTGTATGTCGATATGCTCAAGCGCCTGATGGCCCTGTCGGCCGGCACCCCGGCGCGCGATCTGGCGGGGCTCACCAGCCTGCCGCCGGTGTCGGTGCTGGACGGTTTTGCGCAATCCACCGCGCCTGGCGCCGAAGTGGCGCCCATTGCAGCGCGCGACTTCTCGCGCACCCGCGTTTCCCCGCGCCATCCTCCGGGCCTGTATGGCGCCCATGAGGTGGAAAGCGCGCTCAACACCGTTGCCGCCAATGACACGTTGACGCCGCTCACGGGCGAAACCCTGCAGCCCTACGGCAACACCCAGGCCCGCGCGCTGGAGCCGTATCTGCTGGCCGCGGCGATGGCGCTGCTGTTGTTCGATGCCTTGCTGGCACTATGGTTGCGCGGCTTTACGCCCAACAAATTGAGATGGATCGGCGGCGCGGCAGCCTTCCTTCTGTTGATGCCGCAGGCGCGGGCCGACGACGCCACCGCGATGAAGGCGGCACTGGATACGCGGCTGGCCTATGTGAAGACGGGGTTGGCTGATGTCGATGCAACCAGCCATGCGGGATTGACGGGATTGGGCTACGCCCTGCGCGCCCGCACATCTTATGAGCCGCTGGAGCCGATCGGCGTCGATCCCGAGCGTGACGAGCTCTCCTTATATCCGCTGCTCTACTGGCCGATGGACCCTCGGGCCAAAAACCTTTCCCCCCGGGCGCAGTCCAAGATCGGCGACTTCATGCGCCAGGGCGGCACCATCCTTTTCGACACCCGCGATCTCAGCCTGGGGGCGGTACGCGGCGCCAGTTCGCCGGGCGAACAGACCCTGCGACGGATGACCGGCGGGCTGGACCTGCCGCGACTGGCGCCCCTGCCTGGCGACCATGTCCTGACCAAGGCCTTTTATATCCTGCGCGACTTTCCCGGCCGCTGGACCGGCGGACGGCTGTGGGTCGAGAACCTGCCGCCCGCGCCCCAAGGAAATGGAAATAGGAATGGCGCACCGCCGGCGCGCGGCGGTGATGGCGTGTCGCCGATCATCATCGGCGGCAATGACTGGGCTGCCGCCTGGGCGGTGGATGCCAATGGCCGCTTTCTCTCCGCGCCTTCGCCCGGCGGCGAACTCCAGCGCGAGATGGCGCTGCGCTTCGGCATCAACCTGGTGATCTATGCCCTGACCGGCAACTACAAGACCGATGTGGTGCATGCGCCGGCCCTGCTGCAACGGCTGGGGAATGAACGGCGATGACCCGTTTGGCCTTCGCTCCGGTCCTTCCGCTCAGCCTGCTGACCGCGCTGGCCGTGATCGCCTTGCTGATTACTTTATACGGCATCTTCATGCGCGCCCGTGGCGCCTGGGCGCGCGGCCTCGCCTTCACCGTGCTGCTGTTCGCGCTGGCGGGGCCGATGCTGGTCACGGAGCAGCGCGCCTCGCTGCCCGATGTCGCCGTCATCGTCACCGACCGCTCGCAGAGCATGGCGCTGGGCAAGCGCGGCCCCCAGGCCGAAGCCGCGCGGGCGCAGATCCGCAAGATGCTCGCCGCCCAGCCCGATCTGGTGGTGCGCGAAACCTCCATCACCACCACCGCCACCGGCGAGAATAACGGCACCCAGGCTTTCGCAGCGCTCAACGCGGCCCTGGCCGACGTGCCGCAGGGCCGTGTCGCGGGCGCCATCCTGATCACCGACGGCCAGGTGCATGACGCGCCAAGCCCAGAGAATATGTCGTTGAAAGCGCCGCTACAGGTGCTGGTGGCGGGGGCGCGCGGCGAAAAGGACCGCAAGCTGACGGTTATGACTGCGGCGCGTTTCGCCATTGTCGGCCAGCAGGCCACCATGCGGCTGCGCATCGACGATCTGGGCGGCAGCAACGAGACCAGCGCGGTGCTCAACATTCGCATCGACGGCAAGGCCTTTGGCAACCGGCTGGTGCCGGTGGGTCAGGATACCGACATCCGCGTGCCCGTCACGCATGAGGGCGAGAATTTGATCGAACTGTCGGCGGGCCAGGGCCCGGCCGAGCTGACCATGCAGAACAATCATGCCGTGGTCACCGTGTCGGGGGTGCGCGACCGGCTGCGGGTGCTGCTGGTGTCGGGCGAGCCCCATGCCGGCGAGCGGGTGTGGCGCAATCTTCTGAAAGCCGACCCGTCGGTGGACCTGATCCACTTCACCATCCTGCGGCCGCCGGACAAGCATGACTCTACACCGATCAACGAATTGTCGCTGATCGCCTTCCCCTATCGTGAACTGTTCCTGGAAAAGCTGGGCTCGTTCGATCTGGTGGTGTTCGACCGCTATCGCGAGCGCGGAATCCTGCCGCTGGCCTATTTCCAGAACCTCGCCAACTATGTCCAGGAAGGCGGCGCGCTGCTGATTTCCTCGGGGCCCGAATTCGCCGGCCCCGAAAGCATCTACCGCACCCCGCTCAGCCAGGTATTGCCCGCCCAGCCTACGGGACAGATCGTCACCGGCGGCTTTCGTCCGCAAGTGACGCAGGATGGCATGGCCCATCCGGTGACGCGCGAATTGCCGGGCCGCAATGTGGACAAGGCAGCGCCGACCTGGGGCCGCTGGTTCCGCGTCATCAGCAGCAACAGGATCGCGGGCCAGACGGTGATGGCGAGCAATACCGGGCAGCCGCTGCTGGTGCTGGATCAGGTGGGCAAAGGCCGGGTGGCCGAACTGATGTCCGACCAGACATGGCTATGGGCCCGCGGCTTTGAAGGCGGCGGACCGCAGGCCGAATTGCTGCGCCGCCTGGCGCACTGGCTGATGAAGGAGCCGGAACTGGAAGCCGAGGCGCTGTCGCTGAGCATGATTGGCAATGAGGTGCGCATTACCCGCCGCACCATGGCGGGAGAGACTCCGCCGGTGCGCCTTACCATGCCGTCGGGCCGTCAGGTGGCGCTGCCGCTGACCAAGGTAGAACCGGGCATCTGGCGCGCCACCGCCAAGGCGGGCGAGCTGGGACTGTACCGCGCCACCGACGGCATTCTTTCCGCCGTGACGGCGGCCGGGCCGCTCAATCCAAAAGAAGTCGCTGACATGCGCGCCAGCGCCGAGGTGCTGCAGCCGGTGGCGGACGCCAGCGGCGGCAGTGTGCAATGGCTGCAGGACGGTGTGCCGGAGGTGCGGCGGGTCGACAGCGGTAATACCGCCAGCGGTTCGGGCTGGATCGGCCTGCGCAACAATGGCGCCTATCGCGTCACCGCGCTGGAGCAGCAGAAGTTGTTGCCGCAATGGCTGGCGCTATTGTTGATCGTCGGCGCGCTGTTGCTGGCGTGGAGACTTGAGGGGCGGTGATGCACGCTTTTGTGAATCGCATTTCTCGAAGTACTGCCGGTGCCTTCTCCGGCGCCTCGCCCAAGCTCGGCGCGTTGCGAACTACTCACCATGGGCGGGCTTGACCCGCCCATCCAGAACAGCGAGCACTGCTTTCAAATAGGCTGGATGGCCGGCTCAGGGCCGGCCATGGAGAGATGTTGAGTTCAGCCTACTCCGGCGCCTGATGCGCAGACCGGATCGTCGATTCCGCCGCGCCGTACTTCGCCGGAAAGCGTGAGCAGTTCGCCTGCCTTCAGCGACAGGCCGAGAATGCGGTTCTGGTCGACGGGGCCGGGAAAGCGCACACGCCCCGGCGGCAGGCGCGAAAAACCCACCCTGGTGTAATAGGGCTCGTCGCCGATCAGCAAAATCCCGCGCCACGGGCCTTGCTGGGCGGCTTTGATCCCGGCCTGCATCAACGCGATGCCGATGCCGCGGCCGCGCTGGTCGCTTTGCACGGCCAGCGGACCCAGCAGCAGTTCCTCATGGCCGCCGACGCTGACCGGCCAGAAACGCACCGAGCCGCGCAGCACTTCGCTGCCCTGCGCATCCACCTCGACGGCGACAAAAGACAAAGCGTCGATCGGCGACACCCCTTCGCGCAGCCGGTAAGCGGATTTGGCATAGCGGCCCGGACCGAAACTGTCGGCGTTCAGCGCCTCGACACGCGCCGCGTCGCCTGGCGCTTCCAGCCGGATCTGCCATTGCATAATGGGAGCGTTCATGCGGTTTTCGCTAAAGGCCAAGGGCATAAAAGGCAAGCATTACCAGGCCGGGCTGGGCGCTACCGCGCCACTGATCTCCGACAGCCGGCGCAGGGTGGCGTCGCTGCAGCCCTCGGGCGGACGGGCGGGATCGGCAAAACAGATTTCGGAGATTTCCAGGTTGGGGCGGAAGTTCACGCTCCCCCCCGTCACGCGGTACAGCGCCACCACATTGCTGGCCCAGCCGGCGCGGCGGTTATACAGGCCGAAAAAATGGGCAGCGCCGCCGGTCAGCCCGACCTCTTCGCCCAGCTCCCGTAGCACAGCGGCCTGGGGCGGCTCGCCCCGGTCCACCCCGCCGCCCGGAAGCCGCCAGCCCGCCATGTAGCGCTGACGCACCAAGAGCACCCGGCCCTGGTCGTCGAACACCGCCCCGGCCACGCCGAACACGCTGGGCGACCACAAGGCGCGCAGCGTCATATAGCTGCGGAAAACCACGGCGCTGACGGCATTTCTTAACAAAAGCTCAATATCCTCCTGCGCCTCGCCCAAGCTCGGCGCGTTCGCCGCTCGAAACGGTCCTCTGGACCGTTTCGCAGGCCTGTGGCCTGACGCGCCTCACCCCGTAACGCTTCCATAACCCGCGCAGCTGTAACCTGCGGTGGAATATCTAGCATGACGGCGGCTTTTGCGCGCGCGCGAATGCCCGTTTCGAGGAATTTGCAGCGCATGTCGGGGGCCGGATTCGC
Source organism: Micropepsales bacterium (assembly GCA_038256475.1). GTDB lineage: Bacteria > Pseudomonadota > Alphaproteobacteria > Micropepsales > Micropepsaceae > Rhizomicrobium. The sequence continues at coordinate 6,644 of JBBSKJ010000012.1, forward strand.
GAATCTGAAGGCGCTCATTGTCGAGGACAATGGGCATATGCGCGCCCTGCTGCGCACCCTGCTCAATTCCGCCGGCATCAAGGACGTCGCCGAAGCCGCCCATGGCGGCGCCGCCATCGAAATACTGCGCGAGCGCAAGAGCGATCTGGTGCTGAGCGACATGGCGATGAAGCCGATGGACGGGCTGGAATTCACCCGCCATGTGCGCAATTCCGAGCATAGCCCGAACCCCTTCGTGCCGATCATCATGATCACCGGCCATACCGAGCGCCATCGGGTGGAAGCGGCGCGCGATGCCGGCGTCACCGAGTTTCTCGCCAAGCCGATCACCGCCGCCCACCTTTTCTCGCGCATCGCCCTGATCGTGGAGCGGCCGCGCGCCTTCGTGCGCTGCGAAAGCTATTTCGGCCCCGATCGCCGCCGCCGCCAGATCGACGACTATGCCGGCCCGTGGCGCCGCGCCGAAGACTTTCAGGACAGAGAGATACGCTGATGAGCAACGCCGCCCAGAAACAGGCCGAGATGATTTCGCCCGACGCCTATCCCCAGATGATCAGCAGGCAGGACGCCACCCGCGCGATGCAATCGCTGCGCTCCGCCCAGACCATGGTCAAGGCGCAGGTCGCGATGGACGCGGCGGCGCCGCAGATGAAGATCGCCATCCTGCAATATGTCGATGAGATGGAAGACGCCGGCACCGACATGCGCCAGATCTTCGACAAGGTGCATGAGATCCGCGGTTTCGCGGAAACCGCCGGCCTGGTCACCACCGGACGCATCGCCGAAATCCTCTGCCGCTACATGGATGACATGGAGCGCATGGGCAAAGCGCTGGACGGCCAGCTGGTGGCCCTGCATGTCAGCGCCATCGCCCGCGCCGCCCGCGCCGAGGATGACGATGTCCGGCTGGGCGAAGTGGTGGCGGCGGAGCTGGCGGCGCTGGTCGCCCGCAAGCTGTCAACCACCCGTTAAGGTTTTAAGGCCGGGAACGGCCAAGGAATTCACCGCTCTTTAAGCCGTGGCCGTTAATACTGACCGGGTATTTACCGGAACTTCCCATGCTTCAGATTGGCGGCATCGTCCTTCTCTTTATCTGCGTCTTCGGCGTCTACATCATCACGGGCGGCGCGATGGACGTGGTGATGCACGCCGCGCCGCACGAAATGGCCACCATCTTCGGTGCGGCCATCGCCGCCATGCTGATCGGCGGCTCGATGTACAATATGAAGAAGATTTTCGGCTCGCTGGGCAAGGTGATCTCCGGGCCGCACTGGAAGCCCAAGGATTATAACGACCTTCTCTGCCTCCTTTTCCTGCTGACCAAGACGATGAAGTCCAAGGGACTGATCGCGCTGGAAGCCCATATCGAAAAGCCGTCCGAGTCCTCGATTTTCAAGCGCTATCCGAAGATCATGAAGGATCATTTCGCGCTGGATTTCATCTGCGACACGCTGCGCATGATGACCATGAGCCTGGAAGACCCACACCAGGTCGAAACCGCCATGGAAAAGCAGCTGGAAAAGCATCATCACGAAGCCTTGGTCGGTGCCAACGCGCTGCAGACCATGGCTGACGGCCTGCCGGCGCTGGGCATCGTCGCCGCCGTGCTGGGCGTCATCAAGACCATGGGCGCGATCAGCGAACCCCCGGAAGTACTGGGCGGCATGATCGGTTCGGCGCTGGTCGGCACCTTCCTGGGCGTGTTCCTGGCCTATGGCGTTGTCGGTCCGCTGGGTGCGCGGCTGAAGGCCGTGATCGACGAAGACGCGCTGTTCTATCACGTCATCCGCGACATCCTGGTCGCCCATCTGCATGGCAATGCCGCGCAGGTGTCGGTGGAAATCGGCCGCGGCTCCGTGCCGTCCGAGTATCAGCCGAGCTTCGCGCAGCTGGAAGCCACGCTCAATTCCATCCCGCCCGATAACGCCTGATCACAAGTCGTTTTTGGGGCGAGGGCGGCGGTCGTACGGACTGCGCTGGTCCCAGCGTGCGCGATAGGTATCGCGCGCATCCGACATCGAAACGAACAGCGTCGCCAGCGCGCCGGCGAAAACCCCCAGCGGCACCGCCATGAAAATATCGGTATCCGTGCCGAACGCGACGATTCCCGCCACGATCACACCGGTCAGCTGCGCCACGCTTTTTGGAAGAAACTGCCCCAAACCGCCCATCTGGCGGTTGTAGGGAGCGGGTGTGCCAGAATGAAACACACGCTGCGCGCAGGGTTAATGCCGCAAGGGGACTTAACCTTATAACCGGCGCGTTCCCGCAGGGCCTTGCTTTCAAATCTGGCGGAAGCCCGCTGCAGCCAGCCGATCGCGGATTTCCTGCGAATGTTCGGCGTCGCGGGCCTCGACCACCAGGCCCAGAGTGGCGGATTTGGCGGGAATGCCCGCCATCATCCGGTTGTGGGAAACCTCCAGCACATTACCGCCCGCATCGGCGATGATGCGGGAAATATCGGCCAGCTGGCCGGGCCGGTCCTCGATCTGAAGCTCCAGGTGGATGATGCGACCCTCGCGCGCCAGTTCGCGCAGGATGAGGTTGGACAGCAGCCGCATGTCGATATTGCCGCCCGACATCACGATCCCGACCTGGCGGCCCTTGAACTGATCCGCATGGGCCAGCAGCGCCGCGAAGCCCGATGCCGCCGCGCCTTCGATCAGGGTCTTTTCAATTTCCAGGATCATGGAGAGGGCGTGTTCGATCTCGTCTTCGCCCACCACGAAAATATCGGTCACCATCTCCCGCACGATCTTGGTCGTCAGCGTGCCGGGCTGCTTGACTGCGATGCCTTCGGCGATGGTCTGGATCAATGGCGCGGGCGGCGGCGCCAGGCCCTTCACCGCGTCATACATCGCCGGATAAAGCTCGCTCTGCGCCCCGAAGATTTCGATTGCAGGCTTCATCGCCCTGGCCGCGATGGCGCAGCCCGAAATCAGGCCGCCGCCGCCGACCGGCACGATCAGCGCATCGAGCTGGGGCACATCCTCCAGTATTTCCATGGCGCAGGTGCCCTGGCCCGCGATCACCAGTGGATCGTCATAGGGATGGATGAAGGTGAGGTTGTTCTCCCTGGCGAGGCGTCGCGCTTCGGCATCGGCTTCCGCCAGGCTGTGGCCGTGCTGGATCACGGTCGCGCCGAAATCGCGGGTGTGTTTGATCTTGTTGAAGGGCGTGGTCACCGGCATCACGATGGTGGCGGGGATGCCTAAGCGCCCCGCATGATAAGCGACGCCCTGGGCATGATTGCCGGCGCTCATGGCGGCAACGCCTCGCTTCTTTTCCGCGTCGCTAAGCGCAAGAATGCGGTTCAGCGCCCCGCGCTCCTTGAACGAGGCAGTGAACTGGCGGTTCTCGAATTTCAGCCAGACCTCGCAACCGGCGATGCCCGACAGGGTGCGCGAGTGGCGCGTGGGCGTGCGCACCAGCGCCGGCTGGATGCGCGCGGCGGCATTTTGAATGTCGGCGAATGTCGGCGCGGCGGTCACAAACACATCCTCGAAGGACGAACCGGATTGGTAGCAGCGGCAGGATTTGAACCTGCGACCAAAGGATTATGATTCCCCTACTCTACCACTGAGCTACGCTGCCAAACCGGGGTTCGGACCGCCTGTTGGTCCGGGCGCGGGGTGTAAAATGCCCCGCTGCCGGTGTCAAGTTTACAGCTTTGGCGGAAGGTTTCGCCCGCTTTACGCCGCCACAGCCTCGGCGGTAATCCAGCCGCCGCCCAGCACGCGGCTGCCCGTGGCTTCGTAAAACACGCAGGCCTGGCCGGGCGCGATGGCGTCTTCGGGCGCGGCGAGTTCCACCCGCGCCGTCCCATCCGCCAGCGGCGTCACCATCGCGGCAACCGGTGGCCGCATCGAACGCACTTTCACGCGCGCTTCGAACGGCGCGTCCTGTGGTCCCAGCCAGTTCACCTCGCGCAAGGTGATGCGCGAAGAGCCCAATGCCGCGCGCGGTCCCACCACCACCCGGTCATTGACCGGATCGAGCTTGAGCACGAAGAGCGGTTCTTCATTGCCGGAAAGTCCAAGGCCCTTGCGCTGGCCGACAGTGAAATGAACGATGCCGTCATGGCGGCCCAGCACCGCGCCGGACAGGTCCACGATATCGCCGGGACGCGCCGCATCCGGCTTCACCCGGCCCACGATGTCGCTGTAATGGCCCTGCGGCACAAAACAGATGTCCTGGCTGTCGGGCTTGGCGGCATTGACAAGGGCGAGCTGCGCCGCGATGGCGCGCACCTCGCTCTTTTCCAAGTCGCCCAGGGGAAAGCGCAGATAGTCGAGCTGCGCCTGGGTGGTGGCGAAAAGGAAGTAGCTCTGGTCGCGGGTGCTATCCGCAGCGGCATGCAACTCGGCACCAGCCGCGCCCTCCACCCTTCGGACATAATGGCCGGTGGCCATCGCTTCGGCGCCCAGTTCGCGCGCGGTATCCAGAAGATCGGCGAACTTCACCCGCTCATTGCAGCGCACGCAGGGAATGGGCGTTTCGCCCTTGGCATAGCTTTGCGCAAAATCCTCGATCACGTTTTTGCGGAAGCGGCTTTCGTAATCCAGCACGTAATGGGGGATGTCCAGGCTCTGGGCCACGCGCTTGGCGTCATAGATGTCGGCGCCGGCACAGCAGGCGCCCTTGCGCGAAGGCGCCGTGTCGGACGGATAAAGCTGCAGCGTAATGCCGATCACATCATAGCCCTGACGCTTGAGCAGCGCGGCGGTGACGGACGAGTCCACGCCGCCAGACATGGCAGCGACTACGCGGCTTCCGGGCTTGAGGGTGGCTGTCATGATGGGTGCTATAAGCACGAGAACGTGGAACCGCAAGAATTTGGGGCGGCCCCTCGCCCAAACTCGGGGCGTTCGGCACTCAAAACGGCCCACTGGGCCGTTTTGTTGCTGGCGCAACCGCGCCTCACACCGCAAGAAAATGCCGGTTTAGCGACCGGACAGGTAATTCAGCAGCGAAAGCTGGTGCAGCCCGGCAGTGACCTGCAGCGCCGCCTGCAGCTGGGTCTGGTTCAAGGACAGCTGGGTGGCGGCATCGGCCATGTTGGTGTCCTGGATGTTGGACACGAAGCCCTTATAGAGCGTCTTCATCGACGCCTGCTGGGTCTGGGCGTCTTCCAGGCGATTGGCGACATAGCCATTGGCGGCCGCGGCGGCATGGAGGTCGGTGGCAACCGTGCCGGTGGTGGCGATCATGTTGGTGAGGAAAGTGTTCTGGGCCGCGTTCAGCGCGGGCCCGGCGGCGAAACTCGCTCCGGAATCAAAGGCCGCGATATTGCGCAGGGCCTGCATCAGTCCCAAGCCAACATCCGAGGCGGCTATGCCGTAATCAACGGTGACGCCATCGGCCACCTGGATGGATTTTTTCAGCTCGCCATTGGCAAAGGTCGAAGCGGCCGACGGCGCGGCCAGCAGCGCCGCCAGTGAATCCGCCGTCACCGGCGCGACATCGGTCCTGCCGCCGCTATAGATATAGTCACCATTGGCATCCTTGGAATTGAGGATGGCGCTGGCCTGGTCGAAGATGCTCTGGGCCTGGGCCATCAGGGTGGAGCCGTCATTGTTGACGACGGCATCGCTGACCGCCTTCTTCAGTTGCGACGCCAGCGCCGAAAGGCTGGTGAGCTGGGTGTCCTGAAGATCGGTCTGGGTGACGGCGAATTTTGTGGCATTGGCATAGGCGGCGTTGCGCGCCTCCGCCGCGATGGTCGCGGTCAGCACCTGCGCCTTGTCGCCGAAGCCGGCATAGGTATTGGCGTTCTTGCCAGAGGCGATGCTTTCCTGGGTCTTGTCCAGCGCATGGCCCGCATTCTGGATGTGGTTCAGAAAGTAGGCGGTCTGGGCGCTGGTTGCGACGCGGTCAATGCTCATGACGCGAGAGTCCTTGTTAAATATCCATAAGTGTTTGGAAGAGCTGGTCCACCACGGTCAGCAGGCGCGCGCCGGCGGCATAGGACTGCTGGTAGGAAGACAGCGCCATCAATTCTTCGTCCAGATTGACACCCGAATGGGAGGTCAGGCGCGACTGGGCTTCGCTGCGCCGGTCGTCCTGGGTGATCTGGTTGGCGGTGACGGTGTTCGATTGGGTCGAAAGATTCTGGTAGAAGGTCGCCGCATAATCCGACAGCGATGCGGCCTGGCCCGCGATACCGCCGGCAGCGTTGAAATTCTGGCTGCGGGTGATGGCGTTCTGCAGCGCGATGGCGCCGGCATTGTCGCCCGCCGATACGATGGTGCTGCCCACGACACTGGAGGGTGTGATCGCCGGCGCGGCAAAACCGACCCGCGCGGGATTGGCGCTGACCGCCGAGGTCAGGCTGAAGCCGGACGCCTGCTGGCTTTGGGCGCTTACGCCCAGCCCGAAAAGCTGGCTGAAGCTCATGCCGGTGGCGCCACGCTGGGTGGAATCGGTGGTCACATTGAGGGAATAATCTGAGTACAGCGCCGAATTGCTGGTGGATATCGAACCATCCGAATTGAGCGTGAAGGTGGCCGCGCCGCCCAGTGCGGTGTTCAGCGCCGTCACCACATCGCCGATGGTCTGGCCGGCTAGGGTGGTGATGCTGGCGGACCTGGCGATATCGCCATCCGGGCCTTTCAGCGACAGCGAAATAACGCCGCCGGCCGCCAGTCCGCTGGCGTCCGACCCCGACAGGCCGGTCGAAAGAATGGACGGCATCTGGGATTGGAAGATGTCGTTCAGGCCAAAGAATTGCGAGAATCCTTCACCGCCCCGCGCTGACGGCGCCCCGGCATCGTCCTGAACCAGGATGCCGTTGCCGCCGGTGGCGGAAATGTTCAGTTTGCCATTGGCAAAGCTGGCGCTGCCATTGCCGCCCAGCGCGGTGTTCAGCGCCGCGGTGAAGCTGCTTATGTCCGTGCCGATGGCGGCGGAGGCACCGCCGTTTACCGACAAGGTCCCGGCGCTGAAATCCACGTCAATGCGCGACACCAGTTGCCCGGTGGCGCTGGTGACGGCGATGGTGGTGCTGCCCGTGAAGTTCAGGCCGTCCGCTCCCAGCAAGCCGGTGTTGCGACCGGTCAGGGTGGTGGGCGGCGGATAGGCGGCATTGGCATTGGCCTGGTCGTTGAATGCCAGCGCGGTCTGCTGCGCCAGGTTGCCCAGGGTCTGGCCCAGATCATTCAGCACGTGATCGCGCATGTCGATCAGGCCTTTGAGCGCGCCACCCGAAAGATGCGGATCCAGGGCGCTTGCCCCGCCGATCAGCTGGCCGGTCTGCGGATTGACATCCTGGATGGTGATGCTGCCATAGGAGCCGTTCTGCGTACCGCCGGTATAGGCCAGCTTCGCATAGGTATTTGAAACCAGATTCACGCCGTCGGTGGTGGAGACATTGACACTGCCGTCACCATTCGTCGTGGCGCGAATACCCATCACCTGGGAGAGGCTTTCCAGCGCCACATCGCGCTGGTCGAGCAATCCGCTGGCGGTGTCGCCCGCCGCGCTGGCGGTGCGGATCTGGGTATTGAGATCAAAAATCTGCTTGATCAGCGTATTGGCGCCGCCGATGGAATTGGCCACCTGCTGGTCGATCTGGGCGCGCAGCGATGTGATCGTGCTGGAGACGCTGGAAAAGGAATTGGCCAGATTGGTCAGGGCGTTCATCACGCCGGTGCGGCTGGCTGAAGAGGTCGGCGCCTGGGAGGCGGTGGCGAAGGCGGCGGACAGGTTGGTGAGGCCGGTGGCGAGCGACTGGTTGTCGCCCGGGCCACCCAGCAATCCGTTCAGCTGGGAGAACAGTTCGGCCATGGTGTCGTATTGCGACGCACCGCCGCCGGCCGACAGCATTTCCTGGGTGAGAAACTGGCTGGCGACGCGCTGCACGCTGGCAATGCTCACGCCCATCAACTGGCCGCCCGCTACCAGCGTCTGCTGGTTGACGATGCGGCGCGCATAACCCTCGGTGTTGAGGTTCGAGACATTGTTGGCCACCACGCCCAGCGCGGCGCTGTTGGTCTTGAGCGCGCTGATGGCACTGGCGGCGATTCCGTTCAGGCTCACGAGCAAAGTCCTTTATTGCCGAACAAGCTGTCGCAAGCGCCATGCCATCTTATACGGGCGATTTTTCCTTGAATTTGCTGGGTTTTCACACTGTTCGGGGCGGCGGCGCCGGGCGGCAGAGTTTGCCGCACCGGCATCTCCTGCCTGTCTTTTTATGCAGCCGGGATGGCGGCACGCACAAAAAATCCAGCGAAATCGCGGGCGGCGCATCTGGCCCGCCGGTTGCTATGGGTTCTGCGGATCATCATCGGTAGTACCCAGTGCGAGCAGCAGCGGCATCCCAACTTCCCCCGGCGCATGTAAGTCATCATGCGGCGCAGGAGAAGAATGCAGGCAAAGCGGAAGACACGCCCTTCGCGCAGCTGATGAACGCGGTTGCGCCCCAGGCGCGCAAGCCGGAGCAGGACGACAGTTCCGCCAGCAAAGTGGCGGATGACAAGAGCGCCAAACCGGCAGAACAGACAGATACCAGGGCCGCGGCAACCCCCGCGCCGGCGCAAAAGGCGGCTGCCGCGCCCACGTCCCTCATCACCACCAATACCGCTGCGGCCAGTGCCGTCGCCAACAGTGCCGTCGCCAACGACGTCGCAGACGCCGAACCCCTTGCCGCCGATCCGGCGCTGATCGCGCCGCCAACGGCTCAGCCTGTGGCCCCGCCGGTTGTCGCTATCGTCTCACCTATCGTGCCCGCGGCAGCCAATGATGCCAGTGCGGACGTGGATAATCCGGAAGACGTGACGGCGCCGACCGCTACAGCCCAGCCTGAAGCCGCGCCTTCTGCCGCGGTTTCGAAAGAGGCTACGCCACAGAGTGTGGTGACCCCGGCTGCCGCGCTCGTAACGCCGCCTCAACCCGCGGCCTTGCAGGAATCCCCGCAGCAAGAATCCGCCCAGCCGGAATCCCAGGCAATCGTAGCGGTATCGCAAATTGCCGCGCCCAAGCCCGCCACGCCGGCCAAGCCGACAGCCTCGGCGCATGCTGCGGAAGCGCCAGAAAACGAAGCCGCCCCGCTTGGCGGCGAGGCCGCCAAGCCCGACACATCCAAGCCGCAGACCACCACCGACAACGCCCGCGGCAACACGGACGCCATCAAGACGGATGCGGCCAAGCCCGATTTCACGCCGGCTGCCGGCACGGATGCCGCCGTACCCAAAGCAGCGCCGCAGGTCCAGGCCGCCGCCAATACCAACATGACGGCTCAAGGCATCGCACAGCCGCAGGCTGGCGCGCCCGCCACAATGCCCGAAACCGTCCAGCATGTGCAGGTAACGGCGGAAGCGGCCAAGCCGAACGTGGCGGCGCTGGCGGTGGAGATTTCCGCCAAGAGCCAGTCGGGCGCC
>JBBSKJ010000013.1:0-15902 GCA_038256475.1 Micropepsales bacterium
CAAGTTCAGACGCGACCCGGCGGCGATTTTCTGTCACTGCCTCAGGCGCGTCCCGGGAGCCAGGCCCGCAATTCAGCGCGGCATAAAGGCCGGTGGAAACGCCGCCCTCGCGTCCGAAAAAGCCGTGCGCCACGCCCGGCGCGGCCAGATTGGCAGTAAGGTTGGCGGCCTGCAGGCGTTTCATGCCCCAAAGCCCGCAAAGCCGGTGACGCTCGGCGGCGCGAAGGCGAGCGCTTTGAACAGTGTGCCCATCTGCTGCGCGCCGATCAGTCTTTCGGTCGCGGCCAGCAGGTCGGCGGCGCTTTGCGGATGGGCTTGCATCAATTGCTCGGCCCGCTCGGTGATGCCGATGCTCGCCAGCAGCGCCCCTTGCGTCACCGGACCAAACACCTGCGCGCCGCCGCGCCGTCCGGCCTGCGCCAAGGCGGTGAAATCGACATGGGCGGAAAGATCGTCCTCGCCGGGCGTGTCCAGCGTATCGACGAAGCGGTGGCCGCCCACCGCCTGCAAGGTCTCCGCGAAGCCGCCCTTCTTCTCAATATCAGTCGCGTCATAGCCATAATCGATGATCAGCGCCGCGCCGCCGCGCTGGGCGATGATGCCCGCGATATTCTCCGCCAGCGCCAGCGCGGCGGGCGATGTTTCATAAACGCCGCCCTGGGGCGCGCCTTCCCGGCTGGCGGGAATGATGGGCAGCGGCACCGGTACCGGCGCCAGCGCGAAATTCAATTCCCCGTCCAGCGTCGTCACCATGCGCTCGTGCCAGCCGCGCTCGCTGCGGACATACTGGCGGACGGGCAGGGCATCGAAGAATTCATTGGCGACCAGAAACAGTGGGCGGTCGGACAGGCTGTCGTCGAACTGCGCCTGCCAGGAGACATCCGCGCCGCAGCCGCGCAGCTTTTCGGCCTGCATCGCCTGCAGCACCGGGCTGGCTTCAACCAGCACGACATCGAGATCGTTGATGAAGTCCGGCTCCACCGACGCGGCGCGCAGGGCGTCGACCATCAGGGTGCCACGCCCCGGACCCAGTTCCACCAGCCGGGGATTCTTCGGGCAGCCCTGGTCGGCCCAGGCCTGGAGCAGCCACAATCCCAGCATCTCGCCGAACATCTGGCTGACTTCCGGCGCGGTGATGAAATCGCCGCCCTTGCCACTGATCGACACGCCGAAGGGATCGCGGGTGGCGTAATAGCCATCCTTGGGGTCGAGCAGCGCGATGGTCATGAACTGCGCCACGGACATCGGGCCCTGCGCCTCGATCAGGGCGGCGATGCGCGCTTTGAGACTCATGGATGCTGCGGCTTTTTCAGTACCAGCCAGAACAGGAAGCCTGCGCCCAGCCAGATCGGAATCGACAAGGCCATACCCATGCTGATGGGCCCGATGAACTGGGTGTCAGGTTCGCGGAAGAATTCGCAGATGAAGCGGAAGGTGCCATAGCCCGCCAGGAACAGAGCCGAGATCAGGCCCGGCTTGCGATGGGCGTGGAACACCCGCAGCGCGACCTGCAGGATCACCAGCAGCAAAAGCCCTTCCAGCGCCGCTTCGTAAAGCTGGCTGGGGTGGCGCGGCAGCGGCCCGCCGCGCGGGAAGATCACCGCCCAGGGCACGTCGGTGACCCGGCCCCACAATTCGTCATTGATGAAGTTGGCGATGCGCACGATGAAGATGGTGATGGGCGCGAAGGCGCAGGTCAGGTCGGCGATCGACAGCATGTTCAGCTTGTTGCGGCGGCTGAACAGCCAGACCGCGATCACCGCCCCCAGCAAGCCGCCATGGAAGGACATGCCGCCTTCCCAGGCGGCGATGATGCGCACCGGATCGGTGACGAAGCCCAGGGGCAGTCCGTCGCAGAAAGCCGCGTAGTTGGGCGTGACGCTGCACAGCACCGTGCCATAGATCAGCACCCAGCCCAGCCGCCCGCCAAGGATGACGCCAAAGATGATCCAGACCGCCAGGTCGCTGATCTGGTCCTCGGTGGCGGGGGGGCGGCCGGAGAAGGGGGGCGGGCCCCAGAAGGCCTTCTGGCGCAGCAACCGCATGATCCCCCACCAGCCCAGCAGGATGCCGGCGATGTAGGCCAAGGCGTACCAGCGGATCACCACCGGCCCCAGTTGCAGCGCGATGGGATCGATATTGGGGAAGGGCAGTACGGCCAGGGCTTCGATCATGGCGGTAAAACGCGATGGTTCGGTGCTTGTGTCAAGGTACACCGTTCTCCATATAGACAGCGACAACGGAGGCTTTTGATGGCGCAGACCGACAATCCGTTCCTGGACGGCGTGGCGAAAGCCTTTACCGATGCCGCCGGCATGGCCCAGAGCGTGCGCACCGAGATCGACACTTTCATGCGCCAGCGGCTGGAGCGGCTGGTGGCGGACATGGATTTTGTTCCCCGCGAGGAATTTGAGGCGGTCAAGGCGATGGCTGCCAAGGCCCGCGCCGAGAATGAGGCCCTGTCCGCCCGGATCGCAGCTTTGGAATCCAAATCAACCACTTAGGGTGGATTTGCGAGTCATCCCCGACTCCTTTTTGTCGAATCTGTGAACCGATTCAAAGCTGTGGAATCTTTTTCCGCGGCGTGGATGGGGACTCCGGGACTCTTGTTTTCTCTAAATCTTGTGCCAGTTTGGATCGCAACTGCTTCGTTTAGTGGCTGGAGCGCGCCCATGAGTATCATGCACCTCGATGACGAGCCGGTGGGAACCCTGCACCCGCTGGACCTGCTGGAGCGGGCGGTCGAGGCCAATGGCTGGGCCTTTGAGCGGGCCGGCCGGGACGAGCTCAACCTGTCGGTGGCGGGCAAATGGAGCGACCACCATTTCAATTTCTCCTGGCGGGAAGACCTGCAATCGCTGCACCTGTCCAGCGCCTTCGACATGCGCATCAGCGAAGGGGTGCGCCGCCAGAATGTCGCCGACCTCCTGATGCATGTGAACGCCAAGCTGTGGATCGGTCATTTCGATCTGTGGCCGCAGGACGGCACCATCATCTTCCGCCACGCCATGATCTTCCCGGATGCCGAAGCCAGCGCCTCCCAGTGCGAGGCGCTGCTCAACCTGGCGCTGGAAGCCTGCGAGCATTACTACCCCGCCTTCCAGTTCGTGCTGTGGGGCGGCAAGACGGCGGAAGATGCGATCGCGTCGGCGGTGCTGGAGTGCGCCGGCCAAGCGTGATGGTTGCGTCGTGAGTGTGCTTCTCGTCGGTGCGGGGCGTATGGGGTCGGCTCTTCTCAAGGGCTGGCTGGCCAAAGGCGCCAAATCCATCACCGTGGTCGAGCCCAAGCCGTCCGCCCAGCTGCGGGCGCTGGCGAGGAAAAAACAGGTCTCGCTCGCCGCCGCGCCATCCGCTGTCAAAGCCAGGCCGTCAGTTTGCGTGGTGGCGATCAAGCCGCAGATTTTGAAAGGCGAGGCCGGCGCGCTGGCGGATTTCGCGCGCGGCGGCGCACTGATGATTTCCATTGCCGCCGGAACATCGGTCGCGGCGCTGGCAAACGCCTGGGGCGGCAAAGCGCGCATCATCCGCGCCATGCCCAATACGCCCGGTTCGATCGGCGCGGGTATTACCGGCCTTTATGCCGCCAAAGGCGTGACGGCGGCGGACCGCAAGCGCGCCACCGCGCTGCTGTCTGCATTGGGCGCCACCGAATGGGTGAACACCGAAGCGCTGATCGACAGTGTCACGGCGGTATCGGGCTCCGGTCCGGCCTATCTCTTCCTGATGGTGGAAGCATTGACCGCCGCCGGTGTGGCCGAAGGGCTTTCCAAAAGTCAGGCGGAAAAATTCGCCCGCGCCACGGTTTCCGGGGCAGGCGCCCTGCTGGCGGCGGACAAGTCGCCGGCATCGGCCTTGCGTGAAGCCGTCACCAGTCCGGGCGGCACCACCGCGGCGGCGCTGTCGGTGCTGATGGCCGATGACGGGCTGACAAGCTTGATGAAACGTGCGGTCAAGGCGGCGCGCAAGCGGGCGCAAGAGCTGCGCTGATTTTTTCCTCACCATGGCCGGGTTTAACCCGGCCATCCATGTCGAAAGAAGCTGGATGGGCGGGTCAAGCCCGCCCATGGAGAGGTGGGTTAAACCGGCAACCTGATCGTCGCTTTCAATCCGCCCAGCGGCGATTGATCCAGCAAAACATCCCCGCCATGCGCCCGCGCCACGTCGCGCGCGATGGCCAGTCCCAATCCCGAGCCGCCCGATTGCAGGTTGCGTCCCTGATCCAGGCGATGAAAGGGCCGGAAGGCTTCCTCGCGCCTTGTTTCGGGAATGCCGGGGCCATTGTCCTCGACGCTGATTTCCACCAGCCGCCCCTCCTGTTTGAGGCTGACGGCAACCTGGGTGCCATGCTTGAGGGCGTTGTCGATCAGGTTGGTCAGGCAGCGGCGCAGCCCCACCCGCTTGACGCTGACACGGATATTGTCAGTCACGGTGATCGTGACGCCGCGCTGTCGCGCCTTGGCGGCGGCGTCGGTGGCGTCGCATACCAGCGCGCCCAGATCGATGACTTCGGCTTCCTCACCGCCTTCACCGCGCGCGAAAGCCAGATACTCGTCCAGCATATGCTCCATCTCGGCGATGTCGCCCTGCATGGATTTGATGTCGTTCGGGGCATCATGCCCCTCGCCGGCCGGCATCATCGCCAGCGCCAGCTTGAGGCGGGTGAGGGGGGTCTTGAGGTCGTGACTGACGCCGGCCAGCATTTCGGTGCGTTGGGTGACATGGCGTTCGATGCGTTCGCGCATGGTGATAAAGGCCTGGGCGGCGCGGCGCACCTCGGTGGCGCCGGAGGGCTTGAAATCCGGCACGGCGCGACCCTTGCCGAAGCTTTCGGCGGCGCGCGCCAGCCGTTCGATGGGCCGCACCTGGTTGCGCAGGAAGATGGCCGCCACGCTCATCAGCAGCAGCGACGACACCACCATATAGAGAATGAACAAATCGGGCTTGGACACGGTGATGCGGTCGCGTGGCACCAGTACCGCCAGAGTGCCGTCATGCACTTCGGCGCGGATTTCGAAGTCATTGCCGACGCGCTTGGTGAAGAAGTGCCGCCCGGCCCTGACACGCTCGGCCAGGAAGTCGTCCAGCGCCACGTCGATCGTGCTGACGGCCGGCTCGCTGGGCGGCGCGACCTTCACGCCCGGCAGGAATTTGATGCCGTATTGCAGCTGCCGTTCCGACAGCAGGCGCAACTTGATGCGTTCGTCGCCATGATAATTGTCCTCCAGCGCCACCAGAAGATTGATGTCGGCGGCAACGTCACGCGCCAGGCGGCGGGTGGTGCTTTCCAGGTCGCGCTCGAAAAAGACATAGGCGACGATCGCCTGCAGCAGCACGAGCGGCGCGATGATGATGATCAGCGCGCGGCCGAACAGCCCGCGCGGCAGAATACGCTTGACCGACAGACCGGAGGCGTCAGGCACGGCGCACCTCGGCCTCGGTCCTCTTATCCACGGTCAGGCACCAGCATATAGCCAACCCCGCGCACCGTCTGCAGGTAGAGCGGCAGCTTGGGGTCTTCCTCGATCTTGCGGCGCAGGCGCGTCACCTGCACATCGATCGAACGCTCCAGCGCCACATTCAACCGCTTGCACAATTCCGCGCGGCTGAAGGGCCGTCCGGCATGGACAGCGAAGAGCTGCAGCAGCGCCGCTTCCGCGCCGGTCAGCTTTACCGGCTTGCCGTTTCGCGTCAGCCGCGACGTACCCGGATCAAACAATGCCGATCCCATCCTGACCGGGCCAATAGGCGGGGCTTCCGGTGGCGCGGCGCGGCGCAGCAGCGAATTGACCCGCAGCAACAGTTCGCGCGGCTCGAAGGGCTTGGGCAGATAATCGTCAGCGCCCAGTTCCAGGCCTGCGATGCGGTCGGACGGATCGCCGCGCGCCGTCAGCATCAGGATCGGTATGCTGGATTCGGTGCGCACGCTTTTGGTCAGTTCCAGGCCGGATTCCCCCGGCATCATCACGTCCAGGATCAGCAGGTCGAATTCCATGCTTTTCATCAGGGCGCGGGCGTCGGCAGCGCCCGGCGCGGCGGTTACCCGATAGCCGTTGGATGAGAGATAACGCTGCAGCAACGCGCGCAGCCGCTCGTCATCATCCACCACCAAAAGGTGCGGCTCGTCGGCGCCAGGGGCGTTCATGACAAATTCACGGGCAAACTCATGGCAGCCATGCCACGGGCACCCTTGCGATTTTCGCGTTGGCCATGCTGCAATACATGCAGAAAAATAGGCTCTCACCGGATGGGGGGCAAGCCCGCCAAAAAGCAGGCTTTTTCAGGAACGGAACCGATGGCAGACGTGATCCCTTTCGACCAGCGCGACGGCGCCCTTTGGTATGACGGCAAATTGGTGCCTTGGAAGGATGCCAGGACCCATGTCCTGACCCATGGGCTGCACTATGCCTCCTGCGTGTTCGAGGGCCAGCGCATCTATAACGGCACGATCTACAAGCTGAAGGAGCATACCGAACGGCTGTTCTTTTCGGCCGAGATGCTGGGCATGCAGATCCCCTTCAGCCAGGACCAGATCAACCAGGCCTGCATCGACGTCGCCGCGGCGCAGGGCATCGCCGATGGTTATCTTCGCCCAGTCGCGTTTCGCGGCAGCGAGATGATGGCGGTGTCGGCGCAGAACACCACCATCCATGTCGCCATCGCCTGCTGGGCCTGGCCGTCCTATTTCAGCCCGGCGGAAAAGCTCAAGGGCATCCGCCTGGATATTTCGCGCTGGAAGCGTCCCGCGCCCGATACCGAGCCGGTCCATGCCAAGGCCGCGGGCCTCTACATGATCTGCACCATCTCCAAGCATGAGGCGGAAGCCAAGGGCTATGCCGATGCGATGATGTTCGACTATCGCGGCTATGTCGCCGAAGCCACCGGCGCCAATGTCTTCTTTGTGAAGGATGGCGAGCTGCACACCCCGACGCCCGACTGTTTCCTCAACGGTCTCACCCGCCAGTCGGTGATCGCCATCGCCAAGTCGCGCCAGATCAAAGTGATCGAGCGCCACATCCAGCCCGAAGAGATGAGTGGCTTTAGCGAATGTTTCCTTACGGGCTCGGCGGCGGAAGTCACGCCAGTGTCGGAGATCGGGCCCTATACCTTCAAGCCCGGCGCGCTGACCGAAGGCCTGATGACCGCCTATTCGGACGAAGTTCGCGGCTTGGCGAAAGTGCCGGCTTAATTTGATGGTCGCACGGCGTCGCTCTACGCTGTCGCTAGCGAACACTCGCTAACGCGCGCGTTCGCCGCTGCTCTTTTTTGATGGTCGCACGGACGAGGCGCTCGCTAACGCTCGCGTTCGCCGCTGCTCCTAGGGCTCAGGCGTCGCGCCGGGGCGCAGGTGCGCCATGCCGGTGCGGAAATAGACCACGCCGGTATAGAGGGTCAGGGCGGCAGCCACCCACAGCATGGCGTAGGCGATAAAGGCATAGGTCAGCGACGGCACGCCCGGCAGATAGATATCGGCCAGCGGCGTGAGGATCATGGCGCCGATCGCCACCATCTGCACCGCGGTCTTGAACTTGGCGACCGCCGTCACCGGCACGCTGACATGAAGGCCGGACAGGAATTCCCGCAGGCCTGACACCAGTATCTCGCGCGATAGGATGATCAGGGCCGGCACCAGCTTGAGCAGGCTCAGCATGCCGTTGGGCTTGATCTGGGTGAAAAGCCCCTCCGCGACCAGCATCATCAGCGCCACCGCCACCAGCACCTTGTCGGCGATGGGGTCCAGCATGCGGCCAAAATCCGAACCCGCCTTCAGCTTGCGGGCGGCAAAGCCGTCCAGCCAGTCGCTGACGCCGGCGATCACGAAAATGCCGAAGGCCACCAGCCGCGCCGCATCGCCGGGGATCACGAAGGCGATGACGAACAGCGGCACCAGCACGATGCGCAGCACGGTCAGGGCATTGGGCAGGGCAAACATGGCCGCACTCTAGAAGCCTGATCCGCGCAGGTCATCCTTTGTTTTTGGTCGCGCGGACGAGGCCCTCGCTCCGCTCGGGTTCGCCGTCGCTCAGGTGGGATGAAAGAAATCGAAGATTTTCTTGGCCAGGGTCTCGCTGACGCCGCCCACCGAGGCCAGATCGGTCAGGCTGGCCCCGGCCACCGCACGGGCCGAGCCGAAATGCTGCAACAAAGCCCGCTTGCGGTTGGCGCCCACCCCGGCGATCTCGTCCAGCGGGTTGGCGCCAATGGCGGCGCTGCGCTTCTTGCGATGGCCGCCGATGACAAAGCGGTGCGCTTCGTCCCGCAGGCGCTGCAGATAGTACAAAACCGGGCTTTTGAGATCGAGGCGGAAGGGCTCCTTGCCGGGAATGTAGAAATGCTCGCGCCCCGCATCGCGGTCCGGGCCCTTGGAAATGCCCACCAGCGCCACATCCTCCACCCCCAGATCGGCAAAGACCTGGCAGGCGACCGATAATTGGCCCGGGCCGCCATCGATCAGCACCAGATCGGGACGGCGCCAGCGCGTGGTGTCGGCGCCATTTTCAGATGGGCCGGCTTCTTCCTTGACCATGCGGGCAAAGCGCCGGGTCAACACTTCGCGCATCATGGCGTAGTCGTCGCCGGGGGCGAGCTCTTCATTCTTGATGTTGAACTTGCGGTACTGCGCCTTTTCGAAGCCGTCCGGCCCCGCCACAATGAAAGCGCCCAGGGCATGGGCGCCCTGAATGTGAGAATTGTCATAAACCTCGATGCGGCGCGGTGGCTGCTCCAGCCCGAAAGCGTCGGCCACGCCCTCCAAGAGCTGGGTCTGGGCGCTGTTCTCGGCCATGCGGCGGCCCAGCTGTTCGCGCGCATTGGTCAAGGCGCGCTCCATGATCTCGCGCTTTTCGCCGCGCTGGGGCAGGGCGATCTCCACCCTTTGCCCGGCGCGGGTGGCCAATGCCTCGGCCAGCAGGGCGCGGCCGGGCAGGTCCTCGCTGGTCAGGATCAGGCCGGGCGCGGTGCGTTCGTCGTAGAACTGGCCGACAAAACTTTCCAACACCTCCGCCAGCGGCAGGTCCGGGTCATGGCGCGGAAAATAGGGCCGGTTGCCCCAATTCTGTCCGGCGCGGAAAAAGAACACCTGGATACAGGTATGGCCACCTTCGCTATGAGCCGCGAACAGGTCGGCCTCGTCAAAGGTCGAAGGATTGACGCCCTGTGAGGACTGGATGTGGCTCATCGCCTTCAGCCGGTCGCGCAGTTTTGCCGCCGCTTCG
This sequence comes from Micropepsales bacterium, assembly GCA_038256475.1. GTDB lineage: Bacteria > Pseudomonadota > Alphaproteobacteria > Micropepsales > Micropepsaceae > Rhizomicrobium. The sequence goes on from JBBSKJ010000013.1 coordinate 9,213, forward strand.
AAATCCATGGCGTCGGAGGCGGTCGTCATTTCGGCTTTCAATTCATCCTGCACCGCCTGGCTTTTGCCCTTCAGGAAGCTTTCGGCCTCCTCGACCAGTTCATGATAGCCGGCCAGATCAATGCGGTTCACGCAAGGCGCGCTGCAACGCTTGATCTGGAACAGCAGGCAGGGGCGGGTGCGGCTTTCGAACACCGAATCCGAGCAGGACCGCAGCAGGAAGGCGCGCTGCAGGGTGTTGAGGGTTCGGTTGACCGCTCCGGCCGAGGCAAACGGCCCGAAGTAAACGCCCTTGATGGTCTTGGCGCCGCGATGCTTCAGAAGCTGCGGAAAGGGATGGTCCTCGCGCAGCAGGATATTGGGAAAGCTCTTGTCGTCGCGATAGCTGACGTTATAGCGCGGCTTCAGCCGCTTGATCAGGTTGGATTCCAGCAGCAGCGCGTCGGTCTCGCTGGCGGTGGTGACGATCAGCATCTCTGTGGTTTCCGCGATCATGCGGCTGATGCGTTCGTTGTGCGCGCCGCGCAAGGCGTAGGAGCTGACGCGCTTTTTCAGGCTCTTGGCCTTGCCGACATACAGCACATCGCCCGCCGCATTCATCATGCGGTAGACGCCCGGCGCGTCGGGCAAGGTCTTGAGATAGGCGGCAATGCGCTCGGCGCCGCTCATTGGCTTTTTGGGGGGTGGCGCTTCGGGGGAACTCATGCCCGCAATATATTAGCGGGTGCGTTCAATTTCTATTCCCGCCGCCAAGCCCCCAAGCGGCAGCGTCGTGGGGGCGCCGGCGGCGTTGATACCAAAAGGTCTATCGAGTTCGTTCAATCTCTATCCCAACGCTTTCAGCCGATGTCAGGGCTTCCAGCTTCTCCACCCGCACCCGCACGGTACGCACGCGGTTGTCCTCGAAACAGGCCGCCGCGATGCGTTCGGCCAGGGTTTCGGCCAGCCGGACATGGCCTTCCGAGATGATGGCGCGGATGCGTTTCTCGATCACATGATAATCGACCACATTCTCCAGCATGTCCTGGGCGTCGGCGATGTCGTCGGTGGCCAGGTCGACATTGATCCGCACGGGCTGGGTGCGGCCTTCCTCCTGCCGGTAGACGCCGATATGGGCCGGCAGTTCCAGGTTGCGGATGAAGACATGGCGAATGCCGCCGGCGGCGCTGGCGAAATAGGGGGGCTTGCTCATTCGCCACCCTGCACATCGGGAGTTTGCCAGATCAAATGCTGGCCGCCATCCACCGCGATCATCTGGCCGGTGACGGCGGCGGCGTCCAGCAGATACCGCACGGCGGTGCAGATGTCGGCGGGGTCGGCGCCGCGCTTCAGGATGGTGGCATCGCGCTGGCGGTCGAAATCGGCATCGGACTGGCGGGGATTTTTCAGGGTGGGGCCGGGGCCGACGGCATTGACCCGGATATGGGGGCCCATGCCCTGCGCCAGGGTGGTGGTCAGCCAGTACAGTCCCGCCTTGCTGACGCTGTAGGACAGGAACTGCGGCGTCGGTTTGAGCACTCGCTGATCGATCAGATTGATGATGTTGCCCTGGGCGTTGGCAGGCAACTGCTGGGCGAACGCCTGCGACAGAACCAGGGGCGCGCGCAAATTGACCTCGATATGGTCGTCCCAGCTTTTGCGGGTGGCCGATTGCCAGTCGTCATTCTCGAACAGCGAGGCGGAATTGATCAGCGCCGTCAGCGGGCCGATGGCCGCGGCGGCGCGGCCGACCAGCGTGGCGGTTTCGGCTTCTTTGGAAAGATCAGCCTGCAGGTTTTCGGCTTTCACGCCCGACTTGCGCGCGGCATCGGCGGCGCTTTGGGCATCGGCCTTTGACCCATTGTAGTGGATCGCCACATTCCAGCCCGCCCCGGCCAGGTCCAGGGCGATGGCCCGTCCCAGCCGCTTGGCGGCGCCGGTGATGAGTGCGTTCTTCAAGAGATGAACCCGACGCGCTTCTTCACCTCGTCCATGATGGGCGTGGCGATAGCGCGGGCGCGGCTCGCGCCGGACTTCAGAATATTGTCGATCTCACCGGGATCACCCAAGAGGCGGCGCATTTCCTTGTTGATCGGCTCCAGCTTGCTCACCGTCAGGTCGGCCAGCGCGGTCTTGAAGCCGGAGAATTGCTGGCCGGCGAACTGGGCGATCACCGCATCGCGGTCCTGCTCGGCCAGCGCGGCATAAATGTTCAGCAGATTTTCCGCTTCCGGCCGGTCCTTCAATTCGTCCTTGCTGGCGGGCAGGGGCAGGGGATCGGTCTTGGCGCGCTTGATCTTGCTGGCGATGGTCTCGGCATCGTCGGTCAGGTTGATGCGGCTGGCGTCGCTTTCGTCCGACTTGGACATTTTCTTGGTGCCATCGCGCAGGCTCATCACCCGCGTCGCGGTGCCGGTGATCACCGGCACGGGTTGGGGGAAGAAATCCGGCACGCCGAAGTCATTGTTGAATTTGGCGGCGATGTCGCGCGCCAGTTCCAGATGCTGCTTCTGGTCCTCGCCCACCGGCACATGCGTGGCGCGATAGACCAGGATGTCGGCAGCCATCAGCACCGGATAGGTGTAAAGACCGACGCTGGCGCGTTCCTTGTGCTTGCCGGATTTTTCCTTGAACTGGGTCATGCGGTCCAGCCAGCCCAGCCGCGCCACGCAGTTGAAGATCCAGGCCAGCTCGGCATGTTCGGGCACCTGGCCCTGGTTGAAGATCGGGGTGCGCGTCGGATCGACGCCAGCCGCGATATAGGCGGCGGTAACCTCGCGGATGGAATTGGCCAACTCCGCCGGCTTGCCGTATCCGGCATCGGCTGTGATGGCGTGCATGTCCACCACGCAGAACAGGCAGGGCATCTCTTCCTGCATCCGCACCCAGTTCTTGAGCGCGCCCAGATAATTGCCCAGATGCAGCGTGTTGGTGGGCTGCATGCCCGAAAGAACCAGCGGTGTGTGTGTCATGGCCGGTCTTATGCCTTGGGGGCGGCGGCGGCTTCAAGGGGCGGCGGGGCCAGCGCCTTTTTCAGCCGCTTTTCCACCGCATCCAGCCGTGCGGGATGGACGATCTTGTGGCCGAAACCGTCGCGCACATAGAAGACGTCGATGGCGCGCTCGCCATAGGTCGCCACCATGGAGGTGGAAATGGAAAGCCCGGATTCGAAGATCGCCTGGGTGACGTCATACAGCAGGCCGGGCCGGTCCAGGCATTCCACCTCGATCACGGTGGCGATGCGCGAGGCTTCATTGTCGAAATGAATCTTGGGCTTGATGGAAAAGGCGCTGGCGCGGGTCTTGGGCGCCTTGCGCGCCAGAAGCTGGCCAGGCCGCAGTTCGCCGCGCAGGGTCTTTTCGATCGAGGTCGCCAGCCGCGCCAGCCGCTCCTTGTCGCCAAAGGCCTCGCCTTCCGCGTCCTGCACCGAGAACACGTCCAGCGCGAAACCGTCGGAGGTGGTGAAGGCCTTGGCGTCGACGATGGTGCCGCCCGCCATGGCGATGGCGCCGGCGAAGCGCGAGAACAGCCCGGCATGGTCGGGCGTGTAGAGCACGATCTCGGTAACGGCGCGGAAATCGTTGCTGTTGGCTTCCAGGGTCAGCAGCTGGCCTTGCGCATCGGCCCGGGTGATCAGGCGGGCATGGCGTTCCAGCTCGTCTTCCTCGAAGGCCAGCCAGTAATTGTCATAGTGGCGGCTCAGGGCCTTCTGGCGCTGCGCCGGCGTAAGATCGGACAGCCGGGCGTCCAGCGCCGCCTTGGCGGACGCCACGCGCTGGCCGCGGCCCGGCGCCTGGTCGCCGCCCATCATCATGTTTTCGGCGGCGTAATAGAGTTCGCGCAGCAACTGGCCCTTCCAGCCATTCCACACGCCCGGGCCGACGGCGCGAATGTCGGCCACGGTCAGCACCAGCAATAGGCGCAGCATCTCGGGCGACTGCACCATGTCGACGAAATCGCGCACCGTCTTGGGATCGGAAACGTCGCGGCGCTGGGCGGTGTCGCTCATCACCAGATGGTTCTTCACCAGCCATGCGACGGCGGTGGTGTCGGCGGCGGACAGGCCAAGCCGGGGGCACAGGCTGCGCGCGATCTCCGCGCCGACATCGCTGTGATCGCCCGGCAGGCCCTTGGCGACATCGTGCAGCAGGATGGCGCAATACAGCACGTTGCGCGACTGGATGCGCTTGATCACGTCGCTGGAGATCGGATTGTCTTCTTTGTGCTCGCCGCGCTCGATGGAGGCGACATTGCCCACGGCCCGGATCAGGTGCTCGTCCACCGTGTAATGGTGGTACATGTTGAACTGCATCAGCCCCACGGCATGGCCGAATTCCGGAATGAAGCGGCCCAGCACGCCGGCCTCGTTCATCAGCCGCAGCGCCCATTCGGGATTGTGGCGCGAGGTCAGCGTTTCCAGAAAGGCCTGGTTGGCCACCGGATTGTCGCGCACCGCATCGGTGATCAGGTCCAGGCTGCGGGTGACGGTGCGCAAGGCGTCGGGATGAATGTCCACGCCCTTGACGTCGGCCATGTGGAACATGCGCAGGATGTTGGCGGGGTCTGCGCGGAAGATGGCGGGGTTGGCGGTCAGCCGCCCATTCTCGACATAGAATTCATCGTTCGGGCTGCGCGGCTTTAAAAATCCCGGCAGCATGCGGCTCAGCGACGGGCGCGGCTTTCTGTGCTGCTCTTCCAAGGCGGCGCAGAAGATGCGCGTCAAGTCACCGACATCCTTGGCCACCAGAAAGTAGGCGCGCATGAAGGCTTCCACCGCCCGGCGCGGCTTGTCGGCATCGACATAGCCCAGATGGGTCGCCAGCGCCGGCTGCACGTCGAAGCTCAGCCGCTCTTCGGCGCGGCCCATCAGGTAGTGCAGATGCACCCGCACATTCCACAAAAAGGCCTCGGCCTTCTGGAAGGTGCGGTATTCGTCCTTGGTGAAGACGCCATGCTCGACCAGATCGGCGGCGTCATCGACGTGATAGAGATACTTGCCGATCCAGTAGAGGGTCTGCAGGTCGCGCAGTCCCCCTTTGCCTTCCTTGATGTTGGGCTCGACCAGATAGCGGCTTTCGCCCTGGCGCTGGTGGCGCTGGTCGCGCTCGGCCAGCTTGGCGTTGACGAAATCGCGGCCATTGCCGGTGGCGACTTCGTTCCAGAATTTCTTGCGCAGCTCGTCATACAGGCCCCGGTCGCCCCACAGAAAGCGCGTTTCCAGAATGGCGGTGCGTATCGTGACGTCCAGCTTTGACAGGCGCACGCATTCGGCCAGCGACCGCGTGGCATGGCCGACCTTCAACCCCAGGTCCCACAGCATGTAGAGGATGAATTCGATGACGCTTTCGCCCCAGGCGGTCTGCTTGAAGGGGCGCACGAACAACAGATCGATGTCCGATCCCGGCGCCAGTTCGCCGCGGCCATAGCCGCCGGTGGCGACGATGGCGATGCGCTCGGCGCTGGAGGGATTTTGCGCGTAATACACATGCTTGACGGCGAAATCGTAGATCACCTGGATGATGGCATCCTGCAGCGCCGACAGCGCGCGCGCGGCGGCCAGGCCCGAAAGCCCCTCGGCCTCCACCTGCTGCTGGACCTTGTCGCGCCCCTGCTGGAAGGCCTGCTTGATCAGGCCCAGCCCCGACTTGCGCAGGGTGCCGGGGTCGGGCGTCTCGCGCGCCAGGGCGGTAAGGGCATGGCGCAGGGCATCGGCGTCGATCACGTCGCGCGCGGCAAGCGTCTGAGGTTTTTCCAGGCCCATGGCGGCGCGGATCATGTCATGCGCGCCATTGGCTTGCCACCCGGTAAAGCCCGCTACGGCCTTGCATTTTGGGTGGGCTTGGGCGGCGGTTTGCGGAAAGAAGGACGCGGCGCGGGGCCCTGGGTGCGCACCACCACGCCGCAGGCGATGCGGTCGCCGGAATTGCCGATCGGCTGGGTGCGGTAATCGTCGCCGCGTTTCTTGACGATCAGGCTCACGCCATCGCGGTCGAAGATCGAACGCTTGCCGTTGCCCAGGGTAAAGGCGTTGGTGATGGTGCTGGCCTTCACCCGCCCGTCGGCGCCTGCGAACTGGTTTGGCAGGTCGCCGGTCATGGGCCCGCCCCTGGCCAGATAGCCGTGGCGGCGTCCGGGGCGCAGCGACAGGATCGGGCCCGCCTTCATGAAGCCCGACTTGGCGTCGCACTGGCCGCTGACATGCAGGTGCATGCCATGGGGGCCGGGGGCAAGGCCGTGCAGGTCCAGCTCGATCAGCACCCCGCCGCTTACGGCGCGGAAAGTGGCGGTCCCCATTGGCTTGCCGTCCAGTCCGGCCAGCTTGGCGACGGCGCGCGCCCGGGGCTGGGCGTCGGCGGGAAGGGCAAGCGAAAAGCCCAGAAGCAGACCCAGAAAGGGATAAAGCGCGGCACGGATCATGGCGCCAGATTGCCATGGCGGCGGAACTGGGGGAACCCGATGGCGCTTCGTACGCTTTCGAGAGCGGAAGGGGTCAAAGGAGATTTGATATGCGCGCATTTGTCGTGACCGCCGCCGCGGCCTTCTTCCCCCTCGCCACCGTCATGCTGGCCAGCCAGGCGCTGGCGGTGCAGGACACTCCCACCACCATCAACGGCGTCGAAACCGTCTGCACCGGCGTCGGCTCGGCCAAGGACGATCCGCGCTGGGCCGCCTATCCGGTGAAGATCGTGCTGGCCACCACCGGCGGCGCCAA
>JBBSKJ010000014.1:0-15878 GCA_038256475.1 Micropepsales bacterium
CGCCGCGCTCGGCCAGCGCGCGTGAGAGATTTTCCACGGTGCGGGCGCGCGCCTGGGCGATGACACTTCCGGCTTCTGCCATTTCATTCTCGAGGCCGTCGAGCCAGGCCGGATCGCGCGGGCCATATTTGAGCAGCCGCGCCCGCTCGCGCATCGCGGTCTCGTAGCGCGTGGCGGCGCGGGCATGGCCGGCATCAAAGCCCAGCACCAGCCGGTCGAGGAAACGCCGCCGTCCGCCCGCGCTTTCGATGAAGAGGCGGTCCATCGCCGGGGTCAGCCAGATCAGCTGCACGATGTCGCCAAGATCAGCAGAGCTTTGCGCCGCCGCGCCATTGAGGCGCACCTGCCGCGAGGCCGAGCCGCCCACCATGCCGGTGCCGATCTCATGTTCGGTCTCGCCGCGCGTCACGGTGGCGGCCACGGCCCAGAGCGTGTCGTCCACCCCCTCGCTTCCTATCAAGGACGGACCCTTGCGGGTGTGTTCCGCCAGCTTGGAGCCGCGCAGGCCCCGTCCCGGCGACAGAAGGGAAATGGCATCCAGAACATTGGTCTTGCCGGCGCCGTTGGGGCCCGCCAGCACGACGGGCGCGCCGCTGACGGCCAGTTCGCCCACCGCATAGGACCGGAAATTGGTCAGGCGCAGGCGCGTCACTGCCAGGCGGGAAGCCGCCGCCTGGGCAACGCGCATGTTGGCGGCAGGCGTCAAATCAAACTCTGAGGGGCATGAGGACGTAAAGCGTGCGCGCGTCCTCCGCATCTTCGATAATGGCGGGCGACCCCGCATCCGACAGCAGGAAGCGCACTTCCTTGCCTTCGATCTGGCTGGTGATGTCCAGCAGGTAGCGCGCATTAAAGCCGATCTCCAGCGCGCCGGCGCTGTAGGTGGCGCCGACATCTTCGGTGGCAGTGCCGCTTTCCGGATTGACCACCGACAGGGTCACCTTGTCCTTGGACAGGTTCAGCTTCACGGCGCGGGTCTTGTCGGCGCTGATGGTGGAAACGCGGTCGACAGACTGGGCGAATTCGCGCGCTTCCAGCGCCAGGGACTTGTCGTTGCCCGACGGGATCACCCGTTCATAGGGCGGGAAATTGCCGTCGATCAGCTTGGAGGTCAGTTCCACGCCATTGAAGCCGAACTGGATCTTGGTGTCGGACAGCGAGACGTCGATCGCGCCATCGGCATCGTCCAGCAGCTTGACCAGTTCGCCCACCGTCTTGCGCGGCACGATCACGCCCGGCATGTCGGCGGCGCCGTCGGGCAATTCCAGTTCATAACGGGCCAGGCGATGGCCGTCAGTCGCCACGGCGCGCATCACCGGCGGCTTGGAGTCCTTGGCGGCATGCAGATAGATGCCGTTGAGGTAATACCGGGTTTCCTCGGTGGAGATGGCAAAGCGCGTCTTGCCGATGATGCGCTTGAGATCGTCCGCCGCCAGACGGAACTTGTGGGGAAGGGTGCCCGCCGCCATCTGGGGGAAGTCTTCGCGCGGCAGGCAGGACAGTTCAAAGCGCGAGGTGCCCGCCGACACGGCCAGACGGCCGCCTTCGCTGGACAGAAGCTCGACCTGCACCTGGGCGCCGTCGGGAAGCTTGCGCACAATGTCGTAGAGCATGTGAGCCGGCGCGGTGGCCGAGCCGTTGCGCAGCACATCGGCCGGCAGCGCTTCCACGATCTCGATGTCGAGATCGGTGGCGGTGAGCTTGAGCTGGCCCTTGGCCGCCTCGATCAGGACGTTGGAGAGGATCGGAATGGTGTTGCGGCGTTCGACGACGCTTTGCACATGGTTCAGCGCCTTGAGGAAGGCGCCGCGTTCGACGTTGATCTTCATGGTTCGACAGCCGCCTGTTAGACCCGCACCGGTGCGCGAAAATCGCGCCCGAAAATCCGTGTTTTCTTGTGTTTGGGAGGACCGCAAACGGCCCCAAGACTCAAGGCCCGGACCATAACAGAAAAGGGACCTGGAACCTAAAAAAAACACGCGGAAAATAGGGTTTTCCGCGTGCTTTCAGAAGGTCAAACGGGCTGGTTTTTCCGCCCTAGATTTCGGGCCGCCGCTGCAGCATCTGGGAGAGGAAATCCACCTCCTGGCGGAACAGGGCGTCTTCCACGATCAGGGCCTCGATGCGGCGGCAGGCATGCAGCACCGTGGTGTGGTCGCGGCCCCCGAAACGCCGCCCGATTTCGGGCAGGGAACGGCTGGTCAGCTTGCGTGACAGATACATGGCGACCTGGCGGGGACGGGCCACCCGACGGGCGCGCTGGGGCGAATGGAAGTCCTTGACGTCCAGCTTGTAGAATTCGGCGGTCTTGCGCTGGATGTCCTCGATGGAGGTTTTCACCCCCGGACCGGCGCGCAGGCCCACCGCTTCCTCGGCCACTTCCAGGGTCACCGGCTTCTTGGTGAGGTCGGCATAGGTGGCCAGCTTGGTGAAGACCCCGATCAGTTCGCGCGGCGAGGCATCTTCCAGGTCGGCGATGCGCTCCAGCACGTTTTCGGGCAGCACCACATCGGGCTTATGACGCGTGAACTCCGTGGCGCGGGATTTCAGGATCGCCAGGCGGGTGTCGCGGTCCGGCTTGTCCAGTCCGACGCACAGGCCCCCGCCCAGGCGGGATTTGACGTCGGCGCCCAGGCCTTCCAGCGCCTGGGGCGGTCGGTCGGCGGCGATTACCACCCGGCGGCGCAGGTCGGCAAAGGCGTTGACGGTGTAGAGGAATTCCGACGCCGTGGCGGTGGAGCGGCAGATATGCTGCAGGTCGTCGATGATCAGCACTTCGGCGGTGCGCAGCTCTTCCTTGAAGGCCAGCGTGTCCTTGCGATAGAGCGCGCCCAGGAAGTGGCGCATGAAGTCTTCGGCGCGCAGGAACAAGGTGCGCTTGCCGCGCTTGCGGAATTCCAGCGCTGCTGCATTCAGCAGATGGGTTTTGCCGAAGCCGAAGCCGCCATGAATGTAGAGCAGCGGAATGTCGGACTGCTGCCCGTCGGCGAAGCTGCGCGCCGCGCCATGGCCAAACTGGTTGGCGGCGCCCGGTATGAAGCTTTCGAAGGTCTGCTGGGGATGCAGCATCCGGTTCCAAAGGCCGCGGTCATCCTCATTGGCGCGGCTTTCGCTGCGCGGCGGCAGGTAGGAAACGCTGGCGGACGCGTCCGAAAGGCCCTGATGCTGGGCCTCGCGCGGAATCGCGCCGCCGATGACAGGGGCGGGCAAGGCGGAAATCACGATCGCCAGCGAGGCGGGCGTGAAGCCTTCGGCCATGAAGGCTTTCTCGATGCGGCCAACATAATGGTTGGCCACCCAGTTGCGCACAAAAGGTTTGGTAGCGCCGATCTTGAGCTCATCGGAGTCAAAGGACTCCAGATTCAGCGGTCCAATCCAGGCGTCAAACACCGGATCGCCCAACTCGCGCCGCATCCGCTCGCGTACCGCCGCCCAGGCCGCGCGCCAGTCCGGCATCGATTTTCCTGCTTGCACCATGTCATTACCCACTTTGTTCTGGCCCTTTGGGGGACCGTTTTTGTTGCTGCGGCACGTGTTCGTGTCCGCTCGTCCGTCAGCCCTGTCGCCAGGGCAGTCCGGACGCCTTCCAACCATTCAGATTTCCGCGATGGCCTTCGCCATCGACATCGCCTTCAAAGCCGCCCGCGACATTGAAGGCTTTTTCATACCCGGCTGCCGTCAGCGCGATGGCCGCGGCGCGGCTGCGCGCGCCGGAGCGGCACAGCAGCAGCACCGGATCGGACTTGCCCGCCCCCGCGGCCGCCAGGGCCTGCGCCGCTTCAGTGGTAAAGCCGGGATTTTGCCCGCCGCCGGGAAAGCTCTGCCATTCGACGCAATGAACCCGGCGGGCCAGGTCTGCGAGGTCGGGCAGGCCGACAAAATTCCATTCCGCCACCGTGCGCACGTCGATCAACTGGGCCTTGGGATCGCCTTGCAGCTGGTCCCAGGCCTTTGCGGCGTCGATATCGCCGGCATAGTTGAGAGAAGATGAGGGGGGCATGATGCGCTCTTGGGACAATTCGAGGACTGCCGGGGTCTTCGCCCAGCATTAAAAGGCTATATTTTGTGGAATTCAGGGTCGGTTATATTTGGTGGGGCGCTTAAATAGCCCAAGATCACTGATCAGTACTTCAGTTTTACTTGGTTTTATCTTCGGCATTTTTGGCGCTCACCCCAACTGTTGGTTAAGATACGCTCAGCTTCGGGGCGCAAACAAGGGGACAAACTACGAACAAGGGCCCTGATTCGAAAAATTTTTCGCTTTTGTGACGTATGCTAAATGGTTGTGACGTATACGGAAAATACCATTTATCCGCCAAGCTTTATTGAATCAGTACCTTAGGTGATCAATCGTCCGTGTTGCGACGCCGAAATGTGTCTTTTCAGTGAATGTCAGCACACGGACAAATAAAAAAGGCCCGGATATTGCTCCGGGCCTGTTCCATTTCTGTAATCCCTAAGGATTACAGCAGCTTCTTATTTCGCGAGCTTGCCGACCCGCTTGCTGAGGCGCGAAACCTTACGGGAGCCGGTGTTCTTGTGCAGGATCCCCTTGGACACGCCGCGCATGATTTCCGGTTCCGCGGCCTTCAGGGCAGCCAGGGCGGCCTTCTGGTCACCGGAGGCAATCGCTTCCTCAACCTTACGGATGAAGCCGCGCACCCGGGTCCTGCGCGCCGTATTGATGGCGGTGCGCTTGGCGGTGGTGCGGACGCGCTTCTTGGAGGAGGCAATATTCGGCATGGGCAGTCCTGCTTTTTCGTAAAAGAGGCGGGCATATAACCCCGGACGGTCCCCGGGTCAACAAATACCGGGTTTCCGGCTCCTATTCGTCCTTGAAGGCCGGTTTGCGCTTCTCGGCAAAGGCCGCCATGCCTTCCTTCTGGTCGGCCGTGGCGAACATGGCGTGGAACAGGCGGCGCTCGAAATGCAGCCCCTCGGCCAGGCTGGTCTCCAGGGCGCGGTTGACCGCTTCCTTTACCATCTGGGCGGCGGGAGAGGACTGGGCCGCGATCTTGCCGGCGGCTTTCAACGCTTCGTCCATCAAGTGCTCAGCCGGAACCACCCGGGCCGCCAGGCCGCAACTTTCGGCTTCCGCCGCATCCATCATCCGCCCGGTGAGGCACATATCCATGGCCTTGGATTTGCCGATAATGCGGGTAAGGCGCTGGCTGCCGCCCAAACCCGGCATGATGCCCAGCGTGATTTCCGGCTGGCCGAACCTGGCGGTTTCAGCGGCGATGATGAAATCGCAGACCAGCGCCAACTCGCAGCCGCCCCCCAAGGCGTGGCCGGCCACCGCGGCGATGATGGGCTTTCTCACCCGCGCGATGCGGTCGAACTGATCGCCGAACAGGTTTTCGCGATACATCTGGGAATAGGTCTTGGGCTGCATCTCCTTAATGTCGGCGCCGGCAGCGAAGGCGCGTTCGGAGCCGGTGACGATCATGCAGCGCACGTGATCGCTCTTGTCCCAGGCTTCCAGCGCGTCCGCCAGCTCGTTCAGCAACGCGGTGTTCAGCGCATTCAGGGCCTCGGGCCGGTTGAGGGTCGCGATGCCCACGGCGCCGTTGATTTCCGTCTTGATACTCATTTCTTCCCCCCAATCAGTCGGCCAGGCGGGCCCGGGCGCTGATGCGCCCAATGAACAATCGCTAGCCGACGTTCGCAAGGCTGGACGCCTTGCTCATTCCCCCGCGAATGGCTTCGCCATGCGGGGAAGAAAGACTGTGTATCCGTCAAGTCTGACACTTGGGACAATAGAACGTCGAACGGCCGGCCTGCACAATGCGCTTTACTGTCCCCTTACAACCCAGTTTGCAAGGCAGCCCTTCGCGACCATAGACCAGGAAATGATGCTGGAAATTGCCGGGATCGCCCGTGGCCTGGGCGTGATCGCGCAAGGTGGAGCCACCGGCCGCAATCGCGTCCTTCAGCACTTTCTTGATCGCGGCGACCAGGGGCGCGAGCTTTTCACGCTTGATCGCGCCCGCCAGCTTTTTGGGTGAGATATGGCTGCGGAGCAGCGCCTCGCAGACATAGATGTTGCCAAGCCCCGCGATCAGCCGCTGGTCCAGCAGCGCCGACTTGATGGGCGTCTTCTTGCCGTCCAGCACCTTTGCCAGATAGGCGGTGTTGAAATCCTCTGACAGCGGTTCGACGCCGATACCCTTGAACAGCTTGTCCTGTTCGAGGGTTTTCGTGTCCACCAGCGCCATCAGGCCGAAGCGGCGATGATCGTTGAAGACAATGCGCGCCGGCGCATCGGTCTCGAACACCACATGGTCATGCTTGCCGGTTCCAGCGCCATCGGGCGGCGCGTCATAGACATAGTCACCCAGGCGGCGCTTTTTGCCGTGGCTATAGACGCTCATGCGCCCGCTCATGCCCAGATGGATCACCAGCGTCTCGCCACTGTCGAGATCGGCCAGCAGGTATTTTGCGCGACGCCGAAGCGTCTTGATCTTGCGGCCCTGGGTGCGGGCGACGAAGTCGTGCGGGAAGGGCGTGCGCAGGTCGCCGCGCCGCATCTCGACATGGGTCAGGCGGTAACCTTCCATGGCGGGGGCCAGGCCGGTGCGCACGGTTTCGACTTCGGGCAGTTCGGGCATCGCAATACCCTATAAATAGTCGCGGGCCCGGGCGGTAGCCTATGGCCCCCGCCGCGGGCTATGTTCCGGGCATGGCTGAAAAAACCGCCAGTTTTGGTTTTCGCGACGTGCCCGAGGGTGAAAAGGAAGCCCTGGTGCGCGAGGTCTTCTCGTCGGTGGCGGCGCGCTATGACCTGATGAACGACCTGATGAGCGTCGGCGTCCACCGCATCTGGAAGGATGCCATGGTGGAATGGCTGAACCCGCAGCCAAGCTGGAAAAGCCTCGATGTGGCGGGCGGCACCGGCGACATCGCTTTTCGCATTGTGGATCTGGCGCGCAGCCGCGGCGGCGAGGCCCAGGTCACGGTTTGCGACATCAATGCCGACATGCTTGGCGAGGGCGTGCGCCGGGCGAAGGAAAAAGGCGAAGCGGCAATTGAATGGGTGTGCGGCAATGCCGAGAGCCTGCCGTTTCCTGATGCATCGTTCGATTCCTACACCATCGCTTTTGGCATCCGTAACGTCACCCATATCGACAAGGCGCTGGCCGAGGCGCGCCGCGTGCTGAAACCCGGCGGGCGCTTTCTGTGCCTGGAATTTTCCAAGGTGGAAGTGCCGGGGCTGGACACGCTGTATGATGCTTATTCCTTCAAACTGATGCCCAAGATCGGCGGCCTGGTCGCCCAGGATGAAGAATCCTATCGCTATCTGGCCGAAAGCATCCGTCGCTTCCCCACCCAGGCGAAGTTTGCCTCGATGATTTCCGATGCCGGCCTGAGCCAGGTGAAGGTGCGAAACCTGTCGGGGGGCATTGCCGCCATGCATTCCGCCTGGCGGCTTTAGATGGGTGCGGTTTCGAGTTTTCTGCGCCTTGTCCATGCCGCGCGCCTGCTGGCCGGGCCGGCGCTGGCCTTCCGCGCCAAAAAACCTGATGCCGGTACGCGGCTTTCGTCCGCGCTGGAGCGCCTGGGTCCGCCCTATGTGAAGCTGGGCCAGATGCTGGCGACCCGGCCCGACATTGTCGGTGCCCAGGTCGCGACTGCGCTGGAGAATCTGCAGGACCGCCTGTCGCCGTTTGCGGAAGACACCGCCCGCGCCGAAATCGTCCGCGCCTTCAACAGGCCGGTGGAAGCGTTGTTTTCCAGTTTCGGAGCGGCACTGGCGGCGGCATCCATCGCCCAGGTCCACCGCGCCCAGACAAGCGATGTGCCGCCGGTACGCGTGGCGGTGAAGATCCTGCGCCCGGGCGTGCGCGACGCCTTCGCGCGCGATCTCAGGTCTTTTGCGCTGGTCGCCCATTGGGCTGAAAAATGTTCCGCCGAGGCGCGTCGCATGCGGTTCATGGCGCTGGTCGAAACACTGGCGCAGAGCGTGGCGCTGGAACTCGATCTGCGCATGGAAGCGGCGGCCGCTTCCGAACTCTATGAGCGCACGCGGGGCGAGGCGGAATTTCGGGTGCCGCATATCGACTGGTCGCGCACTTCGGAATCGGTGCTGACCAGCGAATGGATCGACGGCGTTTCGGTGCGTGACGTGGCTGCGTTGGCCGCCGCAGGGCGTGATCCCAGGCAGGTGGCGGTGCTGGTGATGCGCAGCTTCCTGACCCAGGCGCTGCGCGACGGCTTTTTTCATGCCGACATGCATCCCGGCAACCTGTTCATTGACGGCGAGGGACGGTTGGCGGCGGTGGATTTCGGCATCATGGGCCGGCTGGATGCCGATATGCGCCGCTTCATGGCGGGCACCCTGGCGGGGTTCCTGCAGCGCGATTACCGCCGGGTAGCGGAATTGCACTACGAAGTCGGCTTCGTCCCAACTGTCCATGCCATCGAAACCTTCGCCCAGGCCTTGCGGGCGATCGGCGAGCCGATTTTCGGACGCAGCGCACGCGAAGTCTCGATTGCACGCCTGCTCGGCCAGCTTTTCGAAACCACCCGCCGCTTCGACATGCAGGCGCAGCCGCAACTAATGCTGCTGCAAAAGACCATGGTGGTGGTGGAAGGTGTCTGCCGCGGCCTTGATCCGGACTTCGACATCTGGGAAGCCGCCCGTCCGGTGGCGGAGAAATGGGTGACGGTGAATATGGGGCCCGAGGCGGCCCTGAACCGCGCCGGCGAAACCTTCGGCGCCCTGGGCAAGCTGGCCCAGGATCTGCCGCAACTGGTGCGCAATGCGGAAGGATTGTCCCAGATGGTGGCCGAAGGCGGGGTGCGGCTGCATCCCGACAGCGCCATCCAGATCGCGGCGGAGCAGGAACGGCGCAGCCGTCCGACCCGCATCATAATGATCGCGGTGCTGGCGGTGATTGCGCTCGCGCTATTGTTCGCGGTGCAACGGCTTTTTTGACAGGATCGCGAAGCGTGCGGTGAGGGTTATCGCCGCCACCAGCAAACCCAGCGCCAGTCCCAGCCAAATACCGTACCCCGCCATGCCGAATGTGAAACCCAGCAACAGGCTGGTGGGTGCGCCCACCAGCCAATAGGACGCCCCCGCCAGCCACATCGGGCCGGCGGCATCCTTCAGTCCGCGCAGGCTCAAGGAGGCCGCGACCTGGATGCCATCCACCAGCTGGAAGGCGGCGGCGATGAACAGAAAGCTGACCGCCAGCGCCAGCACATCGGCATTGGCCGGAATATCGGGCAGCCACAGGGTCGCGATCTGGCGCGGCCATAGCAGCAGCACCAGCGCCATGACGCACATGAAGACACCCGCCATGACGATGGCGGTGTAGCCCGCGCGCCGCGCCCCGGCTGCGTCGCCCGCACCGGCTGCCAGTCCGACACGCACGGTGGCCGCCAGGCCGATGCCCAGCGGCACCATGAAGGTGATGGAGGGAATGGTGATCGCGATCTGGTGTGCCGCAAGCGCGGTAAGCCCAAACGTGCCCACCGCCAGGGCGGCGCCGTTGAACAACGCCACTTCGAAGACCATGGTGATGCCGATGGGCAGGCCCAGCCGGAACAATTCGCGGAAGGTTTTCCAGTCTGCCTGGGTCAGTCGGTGCAGGATGCGGTAGCGCTTCAGCGCCGGAAATCCCAGGGTGATCGCCAGCATCACCACAAAAGCGAAGATGTTGGAGCTGGCGCTGGCAATGCCGGCGCCCAATATGCCCAATCGCGGGAAGCCGAAATGGCCGAAGATCAGGGCATAGTCGGCCAGGGCGTTGAACAGGATTGCCGCCACCAGCACTACCATGGGCGGCACGGCATGCGACAGGGCGGTCGAAAAGCTCCGCAGCACCTGAAAGCCCAGAGCGAAGGGCAGGCCAACCGCCAGCATCGACACAAAGATGGCGGCGTCCGCCGCCAGCGCCGGGTCCTGACGGGCGAACAAAAGGAACGGCTGGGTGAGAAACAATATTCCCATCAGCGGCAACGAGACGATGGCGACCGACCAAAGCCCCATGCGCACGGCGGTGCGCACCTCCCGCTGGTCGCGCCCCTCCTTGCTGTTGCTGTGTTGGCCCTGGATGTGCGCAATCACCGGCGACACCGCCATGGGCACGCCGCAGCCCACCAGCCACATCAGGAAATAGACGGTGTTGCCCAGCGCGCCGGCGGCCAGCGCCTCCTTGCTGTAATGGCCCAACATGATGGTGTCCGTGGCGAGGATCACCATCTGTGCAAGCTGGGTGGCCGCCAGCGGTATCGCCAGACGCAGCAGTTCGCGGCTTTCCAGCAGCCAGGCATGGTGGGAAGCGGCCGGGATCAGCGGCCCGGGCGAGGTCAGGTCTGGCGGGAACGTCATGTCAAAACTGCGGGGCTTCTAACGAAATGATGCGAATGGGGCGGAGGGTATAGCGGACTTCCCAGCCTTTGCGCAGTGTGATTGCCGTCCTATAAAAGAAGAAAAATAGGGCAAGATGAGGTCCGTTCTTCTCCACCCTAGGGGCAGGTTGTGAACCGCAAGCAGCGCCGCGCCAGCAAGACTGCGCCCTCGCAACCAGCGGCGAGCATGCCGGAGACTTTCGCCCGCGCGGTGCAGTTCCATCATGCCGGACGCCTTGTAGAGGCGCAGCAGCTTTACCGCCGCGCCTTGGCGATGGAACCACGCCATGCCGACAGCCTGCATCGGCTGGGAGTCATAGCCTATCAGGCGGGACAGCCCGCCTTAGCCGTGGAATGGATTCGCAAGGCGATAGCGCAAAATGCGGTGGCCGCGCCCTATCATCTGCATCTGGGGCTGGCGCTTGCCGCGCTGGGCCGCGTGGACGAGGCGGTGGTCGCCAGCCGTATCGCGCTGAAACTCGATCCCCATCAGCCGGACATTCATAACAATCTGGGCGTGCTGCTGATGCAGCTGAACCAGTGGGACGCGGCGGCGGACTGTTACCGCCAGGCCATCGCCCTGGCGCCGGAGCTGCCCAACGCGCATGGCAATCTGGGCATTGTCCTGCGCTGGATGGGACAGCCTGCGCAGGCACTGGACAGCCTGATACGATCTTTGGATATTCAGCCCGATCAACCGGAGGTCTTGAGCAACCTGGCCCTGGCGCAGCTGGCGCTAGGAGATGCGCGGGGCGCGTTGGAAGCGGCGCTGCGCGGGCTGGCGCTGGAAGAAACGCCCCAAAGCCGGAGGCTGTTTGTCCAGTGCGTCAAGGATCTGCGCTTTGCCGATAAAGCCGAGGCGCTGCGCCCCTGGCTGCAGCGCGCGCTCAACGAAGGGTGGGATCGGCCCAGCGATCTGGCGCGGGTCAGTGCTGATGTCATCAAGCATGCAGGCGATCTGACCAGCGATACTTTGCTCCATGCATTGCTGCGCCTGACGCCGAACCTGGACATGGAACTGGAGAAGCGTCTGACGGCGTCGCGCCGCGATTTTCTTCGCGACGTGATGGACGCAAACCAGCCCGGCGCATTGGATTTCTATAGCGCGCTGGCCCAGCAGTGCTTCATCAATGAATATGTCTTCGGCCATGGCGAAGACGAGATCGCGCAAGCGCGCGAACTGCGCGACAGGATAAGTGCGGCTGTCGAAGCGGGCGCGCCCGTCCCGGCAACATGGTTGATCGCGGTGGCCGCCTATTTCCCGCTGGGCGCACTTCCATCGGCTAGCCGGCTGCTCGAAAGACCGTGGCCAGACGCGGTCGAGACCATTCTCACGCAGCAGATCCGGGAGCCCGAGGAAGAGCAAGGTCTGCGCGCGGGCATTGTGCGGTTGACGGAGATTGCGGATGCGGGCTCGCAGGCCGTTCAGGCCCAGTATGAGGAAAATCCCTATCCGAGATGGGTCAGGGCCGGAACGGCCGAGGCGCAAGATCTGACCTTTTATCTGCGCCAAAGTTTTCCGTACGCCACTGTCGCGCAACTCGGCGCCGGCGCGGGTGTCGATATCCTGATCGCGGGCTGTGGCACGGGGCGCAACGCGATCGAGACGACACAGAAATTCATGGGCGCGCGCACCCTGGCGGTGGACCTCAGCCTGAACAGCCTGGCCCATGCCGCGCGCAAGTCCCGCGAGATGGGACTGGACATCGAATATACCCAAGCCGATCTGCTGGCGATGGGAAGCCTCGATCGCCGCTTTGACCTGATTGAGGCCGTCGGCGTGCTACATCATCTGGCCGATCCGCTTGCCGGATGGCGGGTGCTGTTATCCATGCTGCGCCCCCGCGGGGTGATGATGCTGGGTTTCTACAGCGAAGTGGCGCGCCGGAATCTGCCGCGTATCGCGGGCCAGAGTGCCGATGATATCCGCCGGGAACGTCAGCGTCTGTTGGAAACCAGTGACCAGCGCGATGTCCTGCTGGCGTCTGCGGATTTCTTCACCACCAGCACCTGCCGCGATCTGCTGTTTCATGTGCAGGAGCATCATCTGGCTTTGGCTGGCATCAGCCAGTTTCTTCGCGACCATGATCTCACATTGCTCGGATTTTCCACCGATGACGATGTGCTGGCCGCCTATCGTCAACGGTTTCCGGACGACTCCGCTGCCACCGATCTGGAGCACTGGCAGGAATTTGAACAGGACAATCCCGACACCTTCGCCGGCATGTATCAACTCTGGGTGCAGAAACCGGCATGACCCTCAACATCGCCCATCGCGGCGGCGCGGCGCTGTGGCCGGAAAACACGCTGGCGGCATTCGCCGACGCGATTGCCAGCGGCTGCGATGGCGCCGAGCTTGACGTGCAACTGTCGCGCGATGGCGTGGTGGTGGTGCATCATGATTTTCGCCTGATGGCGGGTGTGGCGCGCAAGGACGGCGCGTGGCTGACCGAGCCGGGTCCGCGCATTGCGGACCTGTCCCTGGATGAGTTGCGGGCGTTCGATGTCGGTCAACCACAGCCGGGCGGCGCATATGCGCATCGCCATCCCTTGTTGCATCCGGTGCAAAGCGCTGTTCCCACATTGGAAGAGGTGATCGCGCTGGCACAGGGTGCGCCGCGGCCGTTCGATCTGCTGGTGGAGCTGAAATGCGACGCCAGCACCGACAGTGCCGATCCGGTAGCCTTGGCGGACGCGGCTTACGAGGTGGCGGCCGCTGCGGATTTTCTGTCCGGCTTGATCTTTGTCGGCTTCGACTGGCGGGCTCTGGCGCGCATCCGCCAGCGCGGCGCGCCCTGCTGGTTCACCACCGACAGGCTGAATGGCGACGCCCCTCCGGTCATCGACGCCATCGTGGAGGCGGACGGGCAGGGCTGGTTCCCCCATTATTCCGACGCCAGTCCCCAAAGCGTTGCTTATGCGCGCTCGAAAGGCCTGAAAGTGGGGGCCTGGACCGTGAACAGCGTGGCGGAGATGGGGCGTCTGAAGGGGCTGGACGCGATCTGCACCGATCGGCCCGACCTGCTGGCCAGCCTCTTTTAGAGGCGTTGAGGGAACTTCCCGCGCGGCTGGCCGTTGCCTAGCCAGATTTTACGGGAGATTTTCATGTCGCTTCTTACCATTGTCGTCGTTCTGATTGTCGTCGGCGTGCTGCTTTGGCTGGTCAACACCTACATCCCCATGGACAGCAAGATTAAGTCCATCCTCAATGCGGTGGTGGTGATCGCGGTGGTGATCTGGCTGCTGCAGGCGTTTGGCGTGTTGGGCTCGCTCAATACCATCCGCGTCAACTGACGCCTAGTATCCGGCCGTTCGCTTTCGCTCACGGCGTTATTCGCTCGAAATGGTCCGCAGGACTATTTCGTCGGTCATTTGCACGGCAAATGACCGACCGCTCATAACCCTTCGAACAGCGCTGTGGACAGATAGCGTTCCGCGAATGACGGGATGATCGCAACGATCGTCTTGCCGGCATTCTCGGGACGCGCGCCCACTTCCAGCGCCGCCGCGATGGCCGCGCCCGAGGAAATGCCAACCGGAATGCCTTCCAGCTGCGCCGCCTTGCGCGCCGTCGCCAGCGCGGTTTCGTTGGAAATGGTGATAACCTCGTCAATCACCTTGCGATCCAGTATGGCGGGCACGAACCCGGCGCCGATGCCCTGAATCTTGTGCGGACCCGGTGCGCCGCCCGACAGGACCGGACTGTCTTCCGGTTCCAGGGCGATCATCTGCACCGATGGCTTTTTGGCTTTCAGGACCTGGCCGACCCCGGTGATGGTGCCGCCGGTGCCAATGCCGCTGATCACGATGTCGACCTTTCCTTGCGTGTCGTTCCAGATTTCTTCCGCCGTGGTCTGGCGGTGGATTTCCGGATTGGCAGGGTTTTCGAACTGTTGCGGGATCACGGCGCCGGGATGTTCGGCCACCAGCTCATGGGCGCGGGCGATGGCGCCCTTCATGCCCTTAGCGGCCTCGGTCAGTTCGATCTGCGCCCCCAGGATCATCAGCATCTTGCGCCGTTCCAGCGACATGGATTCGGGCATCACCAGGATCAGCTTGTAGCCCTTGGCGGCGGCGACGAAGGCCAGCGCGATGCCGGTATTGCCGCTGGTCGGCTCGATCAGGGTGGTCTTGCCGGGCGAGATAATGCCCTGTTTTTCCAGGGCCTCGACCATGCTCACCCCGATGCGGTCCTTGACCGAGGAAATCGGATTGAAGAATTCCAGCTTCAGAAGGATGTCGGCCTTGGCACCGGCCTCGCTGGGCAGGCGCTTGATCCGGACCAGCGGGGTGTCGCCGATGGTCTGGGTGATGGAGTCATAGATGCGTCCGCGTCCCGGCTTGCCCTGTTCCATGTCTAAGCTCCTTAAATGGTGAAATCGGCGCTGTTTTCGGCGCCGGCCTCGACGCCGGCATGACGCGCCCGCTGGCAAAGGTCTTCGATGGAGACCGAATCCAGCCGCGTCATCAATTCGTCCTGCAAGGTAACGACAAAGGGCGCGACAATGCGCTGGCCCAGGTCGGAGCGGGGCGTGTGCTTCTCCTCGTCATCCTCGATGCTTTCCGCCACCCGCACCACGTCACCCACGGAAATCCGGCGCCGCTCACGCGCCAGGCGATAGCCGCCGCGCGGGCCCCGCACGCCTTTGAGAATGCCTGCGCGCACCAATTGTTGCATCACCTGTTCCAGATAGCGCTGCGGCACGCCCTGACGGGCGGTGATTTCCTTGGCCTGGACCGGCTCGGGCCGGGCGTTGAAAGCGATGTCGATTACCGCTTCCAGCGCCAGCAACGTCTTGCGCGACAGCTTCAGCATCAGACATTGACCTTCATGCCGGTCGAACCAAAACCGCCTGCGCCGCGCGCGCTTTCGCTCAAGGCGTCCACTTCGACCAGTTCCGCCTGTTCGTGACGGGCAATCACCATCTGGGCGATCTTCATGCCGCGGGTGATCTTGAACACCGTGTCGCTGTGGTTGATCAGGATGGCCTTGATCTCGCCGCGATAGTCGCTGTCGATGGTGCCGGGCGAATTCAGGCACGTGATGCCGTGATTGAGCGCCAGGCCCGAACGTGGCCGCACCTGTGCTTCCACCCCCAGCGGCAATTCGATGGCGATGCCGGTCGCCACCGCCATGCGCGCGCCGGGCGCCAGCGCGATCTCGGCGTCAATGGCGGCCAGCAGGTCCAGGCCCGCCGAACCCGGCGTGGCATAGTGGGGCAGGGGCAGGTCTGCCCCGTTGGGAAGTTTCTTGATTCCGACTTTCATGCCGCCCCTTTGAGCTTTTCCGCAATGCGTGCGGCCAGCCGCGCCCCCACTTCGTTCTTTGTCATGTCGGGCCATTCTTCGACGCCAGCCGCGCTGATCAGATGCACGCGGTTGCGTTCGCCGCCCATCACGTCGCCTGAAACGTCGTTGGCGATGATCCAGTCGGCACCCTTGCGCGTGCGCTTGGCAACTGCGTTTGGCACCACATCATCGGTCTCGGCGGCAAAGCCGATCACCAGCCGCGGCCGCGC
>JBBSKJ010000015.1:0-15071 GCA_038256475.1 Micropepsales bacterium
CGCGGTCTGTGCCGCGGCCAAGGCCGATGGCATCACGGTCTATTCGATTTTCCTGAATATCAGCAGCCAGGGCAATTCCGCCCCGTTACAGAACTGCGCCAGTGACAGCACCAAGTATTTCGCCCTGACCAGCACCAGCGCGGTGGTCACCACCTTCCAGCAGATCGGCCAGTCGATCACCAACGTCCGTGTCAGCAGGTAGCATGAAGCTGGCGCTGGAGGTCACGGAACAGCTCGCGTTGACGCTGTGGCATGTGCTGCCCTGGCTGGCGGGGCTGGCCATCGTCTTTACCGTGCTGTCGCGCTGGTCGCCGTGCAATGAAGGCAAGCCCTGGTGGGAAAAGCGCGGCCTGTTCACCGATCTGGCTTACTGGATCTTCGTGCCCATCTTCACGCGATACCTGCGCATCTGGGTGACGGTGTTCCTCACCATCTGGATATTCGGAATCAGCGACGGGCAGCAGATCGCCGATTTCTATCTCAACGGCCATGGACCGGTCGCGGCGCTGCCGCTCTGGCTGCAGGGGCTGATCTATCTGGTGGCGTCGGATTTCATGCTCTACTGGATTCACCGCGGCTTTCATCGCGGCGCGCTGTGGAAATATCACGCCATCCATCACGCGCCCAAAGAGGTGGAGTGGCTTTCGGCGGCGCGTTTTCATCCCGTCAACCTGGTGCTGGGCACGGCGGCGGTGGACATCGCCCTTCTGCTGGCCGGGGTTTCGCCCAACATCTTTATTGTCATCGGGCCCTTCACCGTCATTACCTCGTGCATGGTGCACGCCAATCTGAACTGGACCTTCGGGCCGCTGCGGCAGGTCTTTGTCAGCCCGGTGTTCCACCGCTGGCATCATTCCAAAGACGTTGTGGGTCGGAATTTCGCCAGCACCTTTTCGGTGTGGGATGTGATGTTCGGCACTTATTACATGCCCAAGGGCGAGGTGCCCAAACAGTATGGCATCGACGACGACGCCATGCCGGAAGGACTCTGGGCGCAGATCGCCTATCCGCTGGTGCAGCGCGAAGACGGTGCTGTGCGCCCCGTCGCCGAAGGCGCGGCCTGAACCGCCAAGACGAAATCTGAAGGACCGGTCTTAGTTGCTGGCGGCGGCGGCGCCGGTGGCGGCCGCGCGGGCCGCACCCTGATGGGCCGCGGCAACGCCATTGGCCGGATCATAGGCTTCCTTGCCGTCGCCCGGCATCGGCGTCGGCTCGCAACGCTGGCCGGCGCAATTCAATGTGATGCGCTGGGAGCCGCGATTGAGGATAACCATATTGCCATGGTTGGCGCCGGTGACGTTGATGCTGGAGCCGAACACCTGCTTGCCGTCCGAATTCAGGGCGACGAGATTGGTGCGGCCATAACCCTTGCCCTGCACAAAGGCATGGCGAGAATCGATCATGGTGATGTCGGCGATGGCGGGATTGCCGACATATATGGTGGCGACGGGATCGCGAAAGGTCAGGGTGCGCACTTCGTCCAGGCCAACGCTCACATCGGCGGCAAAGGCGGAGGCGGCCGGGGTGGCGGCGAAAAGAGCGGCGGCGAAAAGGGCACGGCGCATGGGTGGGTCTTCCCGAATTGTTCCGCCCTCACACTAGGCCGACGCCGTAAAAGAAGCCTTAAGGCTGGGTCTGTTAAGCGTGAGGGGAACCCGACGCTTCTGCGCACCCATGATCCCCAAGTTGCAGCGTATCCTGTTCGTCCTGGCCGCCAGTCTGATCGGGATCGATCTGGCCTGGGGCTTTGCCGCGGGTTTCCAGGTCGACGTGTCGGCCTATGCCCGCATCGGCCTGCTGTCGCTGGCGCTGGTGGCGGGCGGGATTTTCTATCAGACCTACCGCAAGGAACCCCGGCTTGCCGCCATGCTGCTGGGCGCGAGTTTCCTCTGCGCCTTTTCCGCCGCCGCCAGTCTGCTCAACTATTTCCTGCTGACGGCGCATGGTCCGCGCATTGACACGGCCTTGGCCGCCGCCGATCTCTGGCTGGGCTTTGACTGGATGGGGATGATGACGGTGATGGCGGATTATCCCGCGCTCAACCGCATCCTCTTTTATGTCTATAACAGCGTGCTGCCGCAGATCGCGCTGATGACAGTGTTGCTCGGATGGCTGGGAAGTGCCGGGAAAATCTATCGTTTTTGCATTGCCGTCGCCGCCGCGGCGCTGACCTGCATCGCGATATGGAGTCTGGTTCCGTCCTTTGGCGCGATTTCCGTTTACCCCGCCGAAGCCTTTTCTCACATGACGCTGGCGCTGGATTCGCACTATGCGGCGGAGCTGGTGCGCATGCTGGCGCAAGGCCCGGGGCTAATTACCCCGCACGATACCAAAGGCCTGATCGGGTTTCCCTCCTATCACGCCGTCCTGGCGCTGCTGCTCGTCTGGTACGCGCGCAATCTCGGGCGCCTGTTCTGGCCGCTCGCGGCGCTTAACATGACGGTGCTGGTGGCGACGCCGATTCAGGGCGGCCATCATTTCGTGGATGTGTTTGCCGCCGTCCCGGTAACGGCTTTCGCGCTATGGCTTGCGGGCGAATTCGCGCAGACCTCGCTGAAAACATCAGCCATGGTTAACAAGCCGCGAAAGTTTACGATACGTCCGGTTCCGGAAGGCCTGTTTCGTATCACGCAGGCACAATCCGACGATCAGGCGGCGCGTGCGATTAAGCCGAAATTAAGCGGCCTGTCCTAGTTTGTACCCGTCCGTCTCGTCGCAAAAGCATTCGCCGGGTTGGGCATCCTAGGGTGTCACTCAAGTTTGGAGACTATCATGAACCTCATCTCGCGTTTCGTTCGCGATGAATCGGGCGCCACGGCCATCGAATATGGTCTGATCGCGGCTCTCATCGCTGTCGTCATCATCACTGGCGTCACCGCCGTCGGCACCAAGCTGTCGACGACCTTCGACACCTTGTCGACCAACCTGAAGTAGGTCGGGCAACTTGTCTGCTTGGAACGGCCGCCTTCGCGAAGGCGGCCGTTCGTTTTTTTGAGCCAGGGACCATGATCGCTGAAATCCTCGTCATCGTTGCATTGCCGGTTCTGCTGGCCGCCGCCGCGGGATGGGATCTGGCCAGCTTCACCATTCCCAATTTCATCAATATCGCTGTTATTGCGGTATTTCCGCTGTTCGCGCTGGCGGCCGGCCTGTCGCTGGAAACCGTGGGTGCGCATCTGCTGGCGGGATTCGCGGGCCTTGCGATCGGCTTTCTGTTCTTTGCGCTGGGCTATATCGGTGGCGGCGACGCCAAGCTGTTTGCCGGCGTGGCGCTGTGGTTGGGCTTTGCCGACCTGATGCCCTATGCGCTGCTGGCCTCGGTGTTCGGCGGGTTCCTCACATTGGCGTTGCTGATGGTGCGGCAATGGCCGTTGCCTGCGGTGCTGGCGCGCCAGCCCTGGATTCTGAAACTGCATGACGCCAAGTCCGGCATCCCTTACGGCGTCGCGCTGGCGGCGGGCGCGTTCATTCTGCTGCCCTACAGCGAAATTTTCCGCCTGGCCGCGAGCGCTTAACAAAAGCTTACCGGCGATCTTGCAGATTTCGCGCATATTTTAGCAAAGTCTGGCGCGAAACATCCGCAACCGCGAGCCAAATGCGCATCCGCCATTAAGCAATTTCTAAAGGGTTGCATGGTGAATTATCACCAAAGGAGCAGCCCTAATGAATACCCAACGTCTTGTCGTGCTTGGCCTGGCGCTTGTCGCCGCCGCCGGCGCAGCGCTGATGGTCCGCGGCATGATTGGTGGCGGCACGCCCGCCGTGGAGGCCAAGCCCGCGCCCGCGATCGCGATGAGCGAAGTGCTGGTCGCATCCGCCAATCTCACGCCAGGACAGAAGCTGCTGGTCGAGCAGGTGCGCTGGGAAAAGTGGCCCAGCTCGGCGGTGGACAGCAGCTTTATCACCCATAGTGACGTCGGCAGCGAAGAACAGGCCGTCAAAGGCGTGGTCGTGCGCAGCCCGATTGTCGCCAACCAGCCCATCACCAAGAACGCCATCGTTCATGCCGATGCCGCTGGTTTCATGGCGGCGATGCTGACGCCCGGAATGCGCGCGGTATCCATTATTGTGTCGGCCGAATCCGGCGCTGGCGGCTTTGTTCTGCCCAACGATCGCATCGACGTGATCCAGACCCGCAAGATCGGCGATGCCGCGATTGCCCGCACCGTGCTGTCGAATGTGCGCGTGCTGGCGGTGGACCAGACCTTTACGCAGGAAAAAGACGCCAAGAGCGTGATCGGCAAGACTGCGACGGTGGAAGTCACGCCGGAACAGGCCGAGCTTCTTTCCAGCGCCCAGGGCGCCGGCCAGCTTTCGCTGGCGCTGCGTCCGCTGGGTGACAGCGGCGAGGTGGCGGATATTTCCGATGCGCGCCGCAAGAAATCCCGTAGCGACGCCGACGGCCCGGTGGCCGTGATCCGCTACGGCATGACCGCGCCGTCCAATCCGGCGCAGCAGGAGACACAACAGTGAGTCGCTTGGCCCCCCACACCACCTTCTCCCGCGGCGTAGCCCTGACATTGGCGCTGACGCTTGCCGCGCCGCCCGTTCTGGCCCAGAGCAGCGCGCAACCTGCCCGTTCTTCCACGGTGCGTCCGCTGCAGGAAAACAGCGCGCGCATTCTTCCCATTTCCACCCGCGGCGGCGCCACCCATCAGCGCATAACCATGTCGCTGGACAAGGCGGCCGTGGTGCAGCTGGATGCCGACGCCCGTGACGTGCTGGTGTCAAACCCCGAAATGGTTGACGCCGTGGTGCGCACGCCGCGCCGTATCTTCCTCTTGGCCACCAAGGTCGGCCAGACCAACGCATTCTTCTTTGACGCCGCAGGCCGCCAGATTCTTTCGCTGGATATCCGCGTCGAACGCGATGTGATGGATCTGGGAAGCCTGATGAAGGCCAGTCTGCCCAATTCGGCCATCACGGTTCAGGCGATGAATGACAATGTGATCCTGACCGGTTCGGTCAGCAGCGCCCTGGAATCCACCCGTGCCGCCGACCTGGCGGCGCGTTTCGCCGGCGATCCCAAGAAGGTCGTCAACATGCTCAGCGTGGCGGGCGGCGGCCAGGTGATGCTGAAAGTGCGCATCGCCGAAATGAATCGCAATATCGCCAAGCAGTTCGGCGTGGACGTCACCTCCGCCGCCCGCATCGGCGGCGTACCGGTGGTTGCCAGCACTGCCAATCCCTACGGCCTTCTGGGCCGGGCGCTCAGCGACCTGTCGGGGGCGCAGATCGGCTCGGTCTGTCCCGCCGCCTTCAACCCCCTCACCACCGGCACCTTGACCTCCAGCGGCTCGACCGGCGACCAGACTGTGACCACCATCACCAACGGTGTTGCGAGCACGACGCGCACCATCACCACCGGCGTGCCCACCGTCGCTTCTTCGATGTCCACCCAGACCTGCGAAAGCCCCAACAATGCCCAGGGCATCATGAAGGCGCTGGAGCGGGTGGGCCTGGTGCATATGCTGGCCGAACCCAACCTGACCGCCGTCAGCGGCGAAACCGCGAAATTCCTGGCGGGCGGCGAATTCCCCGTTCCGGCGGGCCGCGACCAGCAGGGCAATGTCTCCATCCAGTTCAAGCAGTTCGGCGTCGGCCTCAGCTTCACGCCGGTGGTGCTGTCGCCGGGGCGCATCTCGCTGCAGCTTTCCAGCGAAGTCAGCGAACTCACCAATACTGGCTCCTTCACGCTTGGCGGCAACAGCGGCACCGGCCTGACCATTCCAGCTTTGTCGGTGCGCCGCACCGAGACGACGGTGGAACTGCCGTCCGGCGGCAGCTTCGCGGTGGCCGGCCTGATGCAGCACACCACCAAGCAGGTGATCAACGGCTTCCCCGGCGTGAAAGACCTGCCGGTTCTGGGCGCGTTGTTCCGCAGCCGCGATTTCCAGAATGATGAATCCGAACTGGTGGTGCTGGTCAGCGCCTATCTGGTCGAACCCAACGCCGCCAGCGCCTTCAGCGCGCCGACCGACGGCTTTGTCGCCCCGACCGACCCCGAGACCTTGCTGCTGGGCCGCCTGAACGCGGTCTACAAGCGAAAAGAAAAACCGCTCGCCCCGCAGGCCTCCGCGCCTGTCGGCTTTGTCGTGCGCTAGGAGGAAAGACCATGAACCTCGAAAACATTCTTCGCGCCGCCGCCATCGGCTGCATCATGATCGCGGGCAGTTGCGCGGTGAGCAACGATGCCACGTCCATCAGCTCCGATGGCGCGCTCAACCATCCGATCGCGGTGGAACCGACCTTCCGCGAGATCAAGGTGCAATTCGCCGGCGGCGCCCAGGGCCTGGAGGTCGACGAATCCATGAAGTTCGAGGCGTTCCTCGACGAATACCGCGCCCATGGCAATGGCAGCCTGGGCATCAGCGTACCCAATGGTCCGCCCAGCCGCGCCGCAATCACCTGGCTGGCCGAGCGCGCCGCCGCCACCGGCATTCCGCGCGACAAGATACTGGTCTCCACCCATGATGTCGCCAATGGCGATTATCGGGTGGATGTCAGCTTCATCGCCTATAAGGCCCGCGCCGGCGAATGCGGCGACTGGTCCGAGAACCTGGCTTTCACCGCCGAAAACCTGACCAACAGGAATTTCGGTTGCGCCACCCAGCGCAACCTTGCCGCCATGGTGGCCGATCCGCGCGACCTGCTGGGGCCGCGCCGCTTCGATCCGGCCGACGCCAATCGCGCCGCCACGGTGATCGGCAAGTATCAGCAAGGCCAGCCCACTGCCGCGGAGAAGACCGACGCGCAGTCGGGTGCCGTTTCCGATGTGAGCCAGTAGCAAGGACCTGAACGTTATGGCTAAACCGCCCCCAGTAGAAAGTTTTGGCGCGGCGCCGCATGAGCGGCCCGTGCCGCGCATTTCCATCCACGCCTTCTGCGAATTCCCGGACACGGGCGCGGCCTTGCAGCGCGCCGCGACGGATCGCCGTCTGTCCAAGGCGCATCTTCAGGTGCAGCTGGGCGGCGTCGATGCAGCCATCGAACACTATACCGGCCAGATCACCCCCAACCTCCTGATCGTGGAAACCAAGCTCAACGGTCAGGACGCGCTGGATGAACTGGACCGGCTGGCGGAAGTCTGCGATCCGGCGACCAAGGTGATCGTGGTGGGCCGCGTCAATGACGTGGAACTGTACCGCGAGCTGATGCGCCGCGGCGCCAGCGAATATCTGGTGGCGCCGTTGTCGCCATTGCAGCTGATTGAAGTGATTTCCGGACTCTCTCTGGACCCGGGCGCCACCCCCATCGGCCGCGTCGTGGCCGTGGTCGGCGCGCGGGGAGGTTCAGGCTCCTCGACCCTGGCGCACAATATCGGCTGGTGCATCGCCGAGGAGCTGCACATCGACACCACCATCGTGGACATGGATCTGCCGTTCGGCACGGTCGGCCTGGACTTCAACGACGAAGCCAGCCAGGGCGTGGCCGATGCGCTGTCCGCGCCGGAACGGCTGGACGATGTGCTGCTGGACCGCCTGCTGATCAAGCGCGGCGATCACCTGTCGCTGTTCACCGCCCCGGCCGCGCTGGAGCGCGACTATGACGCGGTGCCCGAATCCTATGAGGCGGTAATCGACGCGGTGCGCCAGACCACGCCCTGCGTGATCCTGGACATGCCGCATGGCTGGACGCCCTGGATCCGGGCCAGCCTGCTCGCGGCGGACGATGTGGTGATCGTGGCGACACCCGATCTGACATCCCTGCGCAATGCCAAGAACATCATCGAACTGGTCAAGAATGCGCGGCCCAACGACAATCCGCCCCGGCTGGTGATCAACCAGGTCGGCATGCCCAAGCGCCCGGAGATCCCGTCCAAGGATTTCGCCGAGACCATGGGCATCACGCCTTCGGCGATCGTCAACTTCGAGCCGGCTTTGTTCGGCCAAGCCGCCAACAACGGCCAGATGGTGATCGAGCTTGCGCCCAAGACTGCGGTTTCGGAAGCGGTGCGACGACTCTGTCGCGCGCTGACCGGGCGCAACGCATCGGAAAGTGCCAAGAACGCCACGTCGATCTTCTCGTTCCTCAAAGGCAAGAAACAGGCTTAAGTCCGGATGTTTGGCAAGCGCACCGTCTCTGAACCCGCTTTCGGCAAGCCCGCGGCTACGCGCGAACCCGTCAACGCGCCGCCGCGCATAGGGCCTGCGCCGGATGCGGCCCCGCCGCCGGCACCCAAGCCGGCCGCGGCGCCTGCGCCGCAGGCGCCGCTACAGGCCTCCAAGCCGGTGGCCCGCGTCATGGCCGACAGCCGCTCGGAAGACTATTACCAGATCAAGTCCACCA
Organism: Micropepsales bacterium; assembly: GCA_038256475.1. GTDB lineage: Bacteria > Pseudomonadota > Alphaproteobacteria > Micropepsales > Micropepsaceae > Rhizomicrobium. The sequence goes on from JBBSKJ010000015.1 coordinate 8,290, forward strand.
TCTTTAACGCCCTGATCGACACCATCGATCTGGCGCAGCTCGCCCAGCTCGATCCGGATTCGGCGCGCGAGGAAATCCGCGACATCGTCAACGAGATCATCTCGATCAAGGCCGTGGTGATGTCCATCGCCGAGCAGGAACATCTGCTGCAGGACATCTGCAACGACGTTCTGGGCTATGGCCCGCTGGAGCCGCTGCTGGCCCGCGACGACATCGCCGACATCATGGTCAATGGCGCAAGCCGCGTCTTCATCGAAGTCGCCGGCAAGGTGCAGCTGACCAATATCCGCTTTCGCGACAATGCCCAGCTGATGAATATCTGCCAGCGCATCGTCAGCCAGGTGGGCCGCCGCGTCGACGAATCCTCGCCCATCTGCGACGCGCGCCTGCTCGATGGCAGCCGTGTCAACGTCATCGGCCCGCCCTTGTCGCTGGACGGTCCCACGCTGACGATTCGCAAGTTCAAGAAGGACAAGCTGACCCTCGATGATCTGGTCAAGTTCGGCTCGATCAGCCCCGACGCCGCCCGCGTGCTGCAGGTGATCGGCCGCTGCCGCTGCAACATCTTGATCTCCGGCGGCACCGGTTCGGGCAAGACCACGCTTCTGAACTGCATGACCGCCTATATCGATACCGAAGAGCGCGTCATCACCTGCGAAGACGCCGCCGAACTTCAGCTGCAGCAGCCCCATGTCGTGCGCCTGGAAACCCGTCCGGCGAACCTGGAAGGCCAGGGCATGATTTCCATGCGCGATCTGGTCAAGAACTGCCTGCGCATGCGCCCCGAACGCATCATCGTGGGCGAAGTGCGCGGACCCGAAGCGTTCGACCTGCTGCAGGCGATGAACACCGGCCATGACGGCTCGATGGGTACGCTGCACGCCAATAGCCCGCGCGAAGCCATGGGCCGTCTGGAATCCATGATCACCATGGGCGGCTTCGCGCTGCCGATGAAGACCATCCGCGAAATGATCGTCGGCTCGATCGACATCATCATCCAGGCCGAACGCATGCGCGACGGGTCGCGCCGCATCACCAAGATCACCGAAGTGATCGGCACCGAAGGCGAAGTCGTTATCACCCAGGATCTGGTCACCTATGAGATCCAGGGCGAAGACGAAACCGGCCGTCTGAAGGGCAAGCATATGGGCACCGGCATCGTGCGCCCGGCTTTCTGGGATCGTGCCCGCTATTACAATCTGGAAAAGGAACTGGCCGACGCCCTCGACAAGGTCAATCAATGATCATCCTGGTCGGCATCCTTTTCGCGCTCGCCCTTGGCGGCGTCGCTTACGCGTTCACCGGCGGCGACGAGAAAACCCAGAAGCGCGTCAATGCCGTTGCCAAGCCGCCGGGACAGGCGCGCGGACGTGGGCCGGTGCCGGAAACCCAGGCCCAGAAGCGCAAGAACGTCGCGGCCATGCTCAAGGACGTGGAAAAAAATCGCGCCGCGAAAAAGGAAAGGCCCACCATGCGCCGCCGGCTGGAGCAGGCGGGCTTTCCCAAGGCCACGCCGCGCACCTTCTGGATGATTTGCGGCATCTTCGCCGCCATGGCCGCGTCGCTGTCCATCGCCACGCAGCAATCGCCGTTGGTGATCGCATTGTCTGTCTTCGTGATCGGCCTGGGCCTGCCGCGCTGGATCCTGAATTTTCTCATCGCCCGCCGCAAGAAGAAGTTTACCGAACATTTTGCCGGCGCCATCGACGTCATCGTGCGCAGTGTCCGGTCCGGCCTTCCTACCAATGAAGCCCTGCGGATCGTGGCGCGGGAGTCGCCCGATCCGGTGGGCAGCGAATTCAACAATATGGTCGAGAGCCTGAAGGTCGGGGTTACCCTGGAGCAGGCGACCAAGCGGATGATGGAATCCATGCCCACCCCGGAAGTGGGTTTTTTCGCCATTGTGATGACCATTCAGACCAAGTCGGGCGGCAATCTCAGCGAGGCGCTGAGCAACCTGGCCTTCGTGCTGCGCGACCGCAAGCGGCTACAGGGCAAGATCCGCGCGATGTCGTCGGAAGCCAAGGCCTCCGCCATGATCATCGGCTCGCTGCCCCCGGCGGTGATGGCCATCGTCTATATCACCACGCCCGACTACATCTCCAAGCTGTTCACCGAAAAGGCCGGCAATCTGATGCTGGCGGCCTGCGTCATCTGGATGGGCGTGGGCATCACGGTGATGCGCAAAATGATCAACTTCAAGCATTAGGAGGCGATAATGAATGCGTTGATGACCCTCCTGTTCGACCAGACCTTCCTGATCACCCTGGCGGTCGGCATCCTGTCCTTCGCCACCATTGTGACGCTGGGCATTCCGTACCTGGAAGGCAATGGCCTCGACGACCGGCTCAAGACCGTGGCGCGCCGCCGCGAGGAATTGCGCGCCAAGCATCATGCCGCCCTGAGCGCCAAGCGCGGCGCCCTCAGGGTGGAGCCGACCTCCTACATGAAAGCCACGCTGGACAAGTTCAAGCTGTCCAACATCCTGGAAGGCGAGAACTCCAGAGAAAAACTGGCCAGCGCGGGCTATCGCGGCCAGGCGCCGCTGATCACCTTCATGTTCTTCCGCTTCGTGATGCCGTTCATCCTGTTCGGCGTTGTCCTGTTCTACCTGTTCGTGATCCTGAACCCGGAATGGAGCAGCTTTAAGAAGGTGATGGCGGCGTTCATCGGCGCGGCCATCGGCTTTTATGTGCCCGACATGTTCGTCAACAACATGATCCAGCGCCGTCAGCAGTCGATCATGCGCGCCTTTCCCGACGCGCTGGACCTGATGCTGATCTGCGTGGAATCGGGCATGTCGATCGAGATCGCCTTTAGCCGCGTCTCCACCGAAATCGGCACCCAGTCGCCGGAACTGGCCGAAGAGCTGGCGCTCACCACCGCCGAGCTTTCCTATCTCCCCGACCGCCGCCAGGCCTTCGACAATCTGGCCAAGCGCTGCGGCCATGACGGCGTCAAGCAGGTGGCCACCGCCCTCAACCAGGCCGAGAAATACGGTACGCCCCTGGGTCAGGCGCTGCGCGTCACCGCCAACGAGAACCGCGAGATGCGCATGCAGGAGGCCGAACGCAAGGCGGCCTCGCTGCCCGCCAAGCTGACCGTGCCGATGATCATCTTCTTCCTGCCCTGTCTTTTCATCGTCATCATGGGTCCGGCGATCCTGACCATCAACAAGATGATGTGAGAGGAGTGGTTCGCCGTCAGGCGAACGAAATGGTCCAGTGGACCATTTCGAGCGACGAGCGCCGCGAGCTTGGGCGAGCGGCAGCGGAGGCGCGCGCAAGAGCGCGTGCCGGTCCAGTGCTCCGCGCGTTGCCCGATCCTGGCGCTAGAACGTCCACTTTTTGACCCAAGGCAGCCCCCGCCCTCACCCGGAGGGGCAATATCAGAGCATCAGCGTTCCCCTAGAGATGGTTATCCGGGAATTTCCGCGCGCGTCTGATTTGCTCATTTCGGGCCAGCTTCCGCCCCCGGAGAATTTGGGTATCCTTGTCGCATGGAAGTGTTGGCGCAGGCTCGAATAGTGATGTGGCAGGGTGCCACCCTGTGGGTCATCGACGCCAAATCTGCTGCTCAAAGAGAAACTCAGTCCACCGATTTTCATGCCCATCATGCCATCCAACTTACCGTGTCGTTGGGGGGATGGTTTCGACTGTCTTCCGAGCACGAACTGACTGAGGGTAACGCCGTAGCCGTTGCAGCGGACGCTTCACACAGGTTCGAAGCTGAGGGTCTTATTGCGATCATCTTCGTTGAACCGGAGAGCCGTCAGGGTAGAGCGATAACGGGAAGTGTCTTTGGGGCCGGTCCCGTCACGAACCAGTTGCCGTCCGTGCAAGACTTGGCTGAGAAAATCGCCGGAGCGTATCGCGATCCGACCGGAAACAACGACACACTGATTGCCCTTGGGAGTGCCGTGATTACCCGCATCGTGGGCGGGACGAATGCACATACTCCCGACTTGCGTGTCCGCAAGGTGATCACCTGGGCGAACACGCACATCGACCGCCCGATAAGCCTCGCGGAAGCGGCTGGGTTCTGCGGCCTGTCTCCGGACCGCCTGCGGCATCTCTTTGTCGAGCACACCGGGCTGCAATTCAGGACCTACCTGCTGTGGCTACGGTTGACTCGCGCGGTAGCGCTGCTGGCCGCCGGACGCCCCGCCACAGAGGCCGCCCATGAGGCTGGTTTTTCTGATTCGGCCCATTTTAGCCGGACTTTCCGGCGCATGTTCGGCGTGGCCCCTGCGAATCTGCGCATTTCATAGCCGTTTCGTTCAAGCCCAGTTCGGAATGGCCCCTTAGGTAGCGGTTCTCGAAACCACAAACCTTGGAGCTTTCAATGAACGATCAATGCGATTGCCAGCCCTGCACCTGCTCACCTTCCTGCAACTGCGCCCCGGCGAAAACGGTTTCCGCGTGCGGTTGCGGTTCCTCGACTTGCGGCTGCGGTCAGGAATGCTCGTGCGCGAAGGCGGACGAATCCTAGACCTTTAACAGTCTCCCCGGAGCCAAGCGCTCCGGGGAAACGCCGCGACGGGGAATTTCAATGGAATACATTATAGGTATTGGGTTGGGCTTTGGTGTCCTGGCATTCACCATGACGGTCGGGCTAGATCGTGACCGCGCCTTTTATCCCACGGTGCTGATCGTCGTTGCGTCATACTATGTCCTCTTCGCTGTAAGCTCGGCACCTGCGCTGGTATGGGAGATTTTCATCCTCGGCCTGTTCGTGAGCGTCTCCATAATCGGGTTTAAAGGAAATCTGTGGGTAGTAGTTCTTGCATTGGCGGCTCATGGTCTGTTCGACTCGGCGCATGACAGCTTCATAAGTAATGCCGGCGTGCCTGTCTGGTGGCCGAAGTTCTGCATGTCGTTCGATGTAAGCGCAGCGCTCTTTTTGGCTTGGCGCTTGATGCCACGCTCAACCTTCGGCCAGCGTATTCAGCCGCATGTTGAAGTCGAGCTTCTTGCATCGCAACGGTGCGAAGCCGCCGGGGACTTCGAGCGGGCGTTTGCTCATCTGGAAGCCGCGCATGTCTTGTCTCAAAGGGTGACCTGGCAGCACGTTCGAGTCCATTTGCGGATGTTGAGCTATGGCTTGCGCCGGCGCAATTGCAGGGAAGTCAGGGGCCAGATCACACGCACTATCGGCGCCGCTGTGACGACGTGGCTGGGACTTATACCGGTGGGAAACACGGGTGGGGCAAATGTAAGCCCACTTGTCTCCCTACCCATACGCGACGACTTGGCCCAAGTGATTGCCCGCGCTTTGTCTGAGCCGGATGAGGCACCTGCTGGCACATCCCCAATGAGCTTTCGCATGATACCGACACGGGCATTAGCGTCAGCGCGGGGGCCCTGCCATCCGCCCTGCCGCCACGGGCGGCCTGCGGCGCGCGGCTCGACCTGCCGGTGAAAATCATCAATCAGGCCTTTGTCACGTCTCACCTGGAAGCGCGTCTTCTGCGCTGTGAGGCGCGAGGTGGACAATAGTCGGAATAGATTTGGATGAGGAAAGGCGCGGGATGATCCGGGCCGCACTGGTTGCGGTGCGCCAAAATTAGGGAATGCGAGACGGCGTTTCCCGGGTTATGCTGCGACAAGGATTTTCCTTTTTCGCCCACCACGTTGCGAAGATTCACCAATAAAAAAAGGGGACTACAACATGATCAACGCATTGAAATACACTGTCCTGGGAATGGCACTTTGCGCTTTCGCGCTACCCGCCAGCGCGCAAACCGTGACGCGTCTGGCGTCACCAAATCCCAACTCCGTTATTGCATCGGCCGTCGCCGTGCCGGCCGGCTATACCACCTACTATATCAGCGGCATTCCGGGCGGCCCCAAGGACCCCAGTGCCCCCGAAGGCAGCCCGGCCCGCTGGGGCGACACCGCCCAGCAGACAGATGACGTGCTCAACAAGCTCGAGGGTGTTCTCACCAAGCTGGGTCTGAACTTCGGCGATGTGGTGAAGGGAACCGTCTTTCTGGTGGGCGATCCCGCCAAGGGCGGCAATATCGATTTCGCTGCCATGAACAGCGAATGGGGCAAGCGGTTCGGTTCCGCGACCCAGCCCAATAAGCCGGCGCGTTCGACTGTCCAGATCGGTCTGGCCACGCCAGGCGCCCTGGTCGAAATCGAGTTGGTGGCGGTCAAGAAGTAACGCAGCTCAGCAGCTGTTTTGGCACGTTAAGTTGGCGGGCGCGATGAAACACGACCGATGCGAATTGGTGGTGGGTACAACGCTGTTTTTTTGAAACGTTCCGCTGATGCTATTTTCGCCCGCGCCTGGAGACCGGCTTGGCGGGATCGAAGTTGATGGCCTTGAGGTTGCCCGTGCCCAGCTCTCTGGAGCCTGATGGCAGGGCATTGCTCTTGAGGATGAAGGCAACGATATCGATATTGGCTCCCGCGCTCAGCGCGCCGGGATTGTGCATTGGCATCGCGGTGCTGACATAATCGAACAGCGCATCCAGGGTCGAGCCAGACCAGTATGGCATGAAGCGGCCGACCAGCGGTGGGGTTTCAAAGGTGCCGGACAGGTCGGCACTGTGGCAGATTGCGCAGCTCTGCATGTAAAGCGCGCGACCGCGCTCGGCCTGGGCGTCGGTATAAACGCCATCCCATATCGAAATCCGCTTTTGCTGCGCGACGCCAATTCCCGGCGCCAGGATCAGCGTCATCACGCCGACCGCAAGAACCATCTTGAATCCCATGACCAGTTCCTTTTCAGATCGGGTTGGCAGGGAAACGGGAATAAAGCTCTTCCATAACGCG
>JBBSKJ010000016.1:0-14746 GCA_038256475.1 Micropepsales bacterium
AAGGCTGGCGGACGAAGCCGAGCATCTGGCGGCGCGGATTCAGCACGCGCAACAGGAAGCGGTGCTGACAAATCGTTCTGTCGAGATTGTCCTGGCGGCACATGACAGCAGCTTTCGGGTTCAACGTCGTGGCCGCTGGGTTCCGCTGGTCGCGGGGCCGTTCAAGCCCCGGCCCTGGGGTGAAGGACTTTCCGTGTCGCTACCCGGCATTGCCGGGCGCCGAGCCGTCCGCTTCGATTCCAGCGGCGCCACCGATCCCGCCACCATTCGCATGACCGCCAGCGGCCGTTCAATAGACCTGATCATCAATCGCCAGGGCCGGGTGCAGATCCATGACCTCGTCTGAAAGCGGTTTCACTGTCCTGGAAATGCTCGTGGCCATGGCTATTCTCAGCCTCGGTGCGGTGGCTCTGCTCAATCTGGCGGGCGAGAACACACGCACAGCCGCTGCGTTGCGCACGAATCTGTTCGCCGGCATCGTGGCGGACAACCGCGCCATCGAAGCCATCACCAGCATCAGGCCGCCTTCCGTCGGCGCAGACAGCGGCGTCGAAATGGCCGGCGGCGAGGCGTGGCGCTGGACACGGCGGGTCACGCGGGCTGCCGACAGCGATATCCTGCGCGTCACGGTTACGGTTTCGCCGCCACAGAGTAACAGGACCGCCAGTGAAGTCGTGGTCTTCCGGGTGATGCGATGAAGGGCTTCACCCTCGTTGAAATGATGCTGGCACTGTTCATCTTCGGTCTGGTTTCCGCCGCCGGTGTCGGCGTGATGCGCTTTAGCATGGACAATCAGGAAAGGGTCCGGGCCCATACCGGGCGCCTGGCGGAATTTCAGGGGGCGCGGGCGCTGCTGAAAGCGGACCTGGCCCAGGCTAGCACACGCCGGACCCGCGGCCTGGACGGGCGGCCCGAGAACCGCGCCTTTTTCGGCAACGAGCAGGCGCGTGGCGGTCCCTTGCTGGCGCTGGTTCGCCGTGGTGTGGACAATCCCGACAACGAACCGCGCAGCTCGTTGCAGTATGTCGAATACCGCCTCGCAAGGAATACGCTGGAGCGCCGCATACGCGCCGGACTGGATGGCAGTTCGTTCTATCCCTCCCAGCCGTTGCTCACCGGTATCCGCAGCGCCTCGCTGCAATTTCTGTGGCATGGCCAATGGATCGACACGCTTCCGTTGGGCGCGCATGTGGATCTTCCCCAGGCCGTTCGGCTGGACTTGCACCTGACCGACTATGGGACTGTGTCGCAGGTTATTCTCGTAACGGGATCTGCTTCGTGAGGCGCTGGGACGAAAGAGGGGCGGCCTTGATAACGGTGCTGCTTCTGGTGGCGGTGATGTCGGTGCTTGCGGTGGCGCTGCTTGACGATATCCGTTTTGGAATTCGCCGCGGCACGAACGCGGCCGAGAACGGTCAGGCGCAATGGTATGCGCTCGGCGCGGAGGCGTTGGCGCGAAGCCGGATCGCTCGTCTTTCCAACGGCGATGGCCGCACCAGTCTGGCGGGAAACTGGCCGGGGCGCTTTGTCCAGTTCCCGGTCGAAGAAGGACAGGTCGGCATGCGCCTCGCCGATGGCGGCGCCTGCTTCAATCTCAACAGCGTGGTTGAAGGGGCCGGCGAGATGCTGCGCCGCCGGGACCGGGGCGCGGCGCAGTTCATGGCATTGCTCATGGCGCTGGAGTTTGCGTCCCAGGACGCCGCCACGCTCGCGGCTGCGCTGGTAGACTGGGCCGACAGTGATTCCCTGCGTGAAGCCGGCGGGGCGGAGGATGAAGCTTACAGAGAGTCCCCCGTTGGCTATCTCACCGGGGCCACGCTGCTCGCCGAGGCCAGCGAGCTTCGCGCCATCCACGGGTTTACCGACAGCGTCTACCGCCGCCTGCGTCCCCATGTTTGCGCGCTGCCAAACACCGATCTGACAATGATCAACGTCAACACCTTGCCGGTGACAAGCGCCGTGCTTCTGACCGCCCTTACAGATGGCCGGCTATCACCGGCCGATGCCGCCCGATTGATCGCAATGCGTCCGGCCGGTGGCTGGCCGACCGAAGCGGCGTTCCGGGCGGAACCAATACTGGCCCCGCTGAGCGAAAGTGGTGGTCCGGGTGAACAAGTATCGCTGCGAACCCGCTTCTTTCGGCTCGAAACCGATGTGCGCCATGGCGACGCCGAGGCGCTTTCCAGCACCTTGTTTGAGAGCGCCGGCCAGGGAGACGTAAGGCTCGTGTCCAGGCGCTGGGGGGCCGACGAATGAAAAGTGCGCGCATTGTTATCTATCCATCGGACCCCCAAAAAGCGCTGGTCTGCACCACCATCGGGGAGGCAGGCACGATGCCCGGTTGGCGCAAACTGCACCCGGGCGATGCTGAGAGTTCGGAGCTGTGGACGGTCCTGGTCGTACCGGGCATTGAGGTAACAGCCCGCTGGCTGCATCTGCCCACGCGCAGTGAAAAACAGGCGCTTGCCGCGGCGCGCATGCAGATGGACGACGAGTTGGCTTTGGGGACGCAAGCGCTCCATCTGGCCCTGGGGCCTTTGGAGCAAGACGGGTTCCGGCTCGCCGTGGCTGTTTCGCGCGAACAGATGCAAGCGTGGATCGATGGCGCGCGCCAGCATGGCCTGGACCCCGATGTCCTTATTCCCGACCATCTCACGCTGCCAGAACCTGCCGATGCCAAAACCTTGACAGGGCAGATGCCGGATGGGGTCGCGATTGTACGCGGCCCGCGCCTGGCATTTTGTTGTGACAGCGACCTCTTGCCCATGCTTTTGAAGGACACAACGGCAACGCCAGCAAGTCAGCCTGCGCTCGAGCGCATGATAACGGAAGGGGCACTTGCTCCGCCCGTCAACTTGCTGCAGGGGGAATTCGCTGTGCGCCGCCGCGGGGGCTTCTTGACCGGCAATCGGGTGCGCCTGGCTGTAATGGCCGGATTCCTGTTGATAAGCCCTGTATTGATACAAATCGGTCAGGCGGTCCACCTCCACATATCCGCGCAGCGGTTGCAGGCCGAAAGCGCGGTCGCGGCGGCTTCCGTGCTGCCGGCCGGCGCCGCTGTTCAGGATCCGGTACAGGCATTGCAGGACCGGTTTCGCCAACTCGACCTGGCGTCCGGCGGTCCGGCGGGCCGGATCGCGCTGCTCTTTTCAACCTTGGAGGCCGCGGGCGGCGTTCAACTCGACAGTTTGACGGTGACGTCCGACGGCACGCTGCAGGTCTCGCTCCGTCATCCCATGGCAGAGGATATCGACAAGCTCGGTGTTGCGCTGGCCGGAAATGGCATCGAGATGCGCAAAGTGTCTTCGCGAGAAGATGCTGGAGTAATGGTCAGCGACGTAAGGCTGGGAGGCAGGCCGTGATCGACTGGTGGAACAACCTGTCGCAGCGCGAGCGCATCATGGTGGGGCTGGGCGCAGTCCTGATCGTGGCCGCCATTTTCTGGTACGGGGTATGGCGACCGGCTGTGTATCTCCATCGGGTGGCGGCATCTCGGCACGCCATGATTTTAAAGGAGAAACAGACAGTCCTGTCTCTCGTGGCGCAGATACGCAGATTGGGACCGGCGCGAAAGGTGCAAGCTGCCCCGAAGCCCTTGGCGGAAGTTGTGCGCGATAGCCTGGGCGCCGCCGGTATCACGCCGGGACGCATCGAGCCCGACCCGCAAGGCGGGGTTCGTGTTGCTGCCAGCGCGATCCCGTCAACGCTGCTGTTTCCCTGGATCGCCCAACTGCAAACCGAACACGGAATTTCGCTCCGCAACCTGGTCGTGGTGAAAGAGGGCGAGGGCACTCTGAACCTGGACGCGACCTTGAGCGATGGGCGCTGATATGCGGTGGAAATGGCCCGTATTGGCATTGTTCCTGGTCGCGGTTCTGGCGGCGACCATGCCCTTGCGGCTTGCGCTATCATGGGCGCAGGCGGACCGCTGGCTTTCCGCCGCAGACGTTGAAGGAACGATTTGGGGCGGCGACCTGCAGGCAGGCTATCTTGGTCGCCTTTCGCTAGGGGATGCAAAAGTGGCGCTGGATATCCGTGCGCTTCTGTCAGGCCAAATGGGCTTTCACTTCGCTGCGGCTGGCGCCCTGCAAGGTACCGGCACTGTCCTGTTGGGCCGAGACAGACGAGAGCTCCGCGCCGAGAGCTTGCGGTTTCCTGTCCAGGCGCTTTCCGCCTCGCTGCCGCTGGAAGGTGACATGCTGCTATCCGATATCGACGTTGCATTCCGTGACGGAGTCTGCCGGGCAGCGCAAGGATCGGTTGTGGTCAAGCAGGTACGGCTGGCACGCGGCAGTATCCCGCTCGAGTCCGACCTCGAACTGCGCGGAGCGCTCGGTTGTGCTGGTAACGACGTGATTGCCAGGTTGGTGGGCCGGTCCGGCAGTATCGCGATCCGCAGTATCATCCGCATTGGCGCTGACGGCGCCTATCATATGGAAAGTCGCATTCTCGGTTTGGGGGGAGCCGGCGATGCCCTGGCCGCCGAGGCCGGCTTTGCGCCAGAGGCAGATGGCTATGCGCGTGTCGACCGGGGCAACCTCGCTCTTTAGCCCTGTCGCAAAATGTGCGTTCCATCGAGTGGCCCGTAGAGCCAGGTGAGCCAAATTCCGATCGCCAAACCCACCCCAAAGGGTATGGGTTGCGCGCGTCCGACCGGCTTGCCACGCACCGACATCAGGACGACGAAAACAAGCCCGGCGCCCGCACCCAGCACAAGAATGGTTGGCAGACCCTGCCAGCCGGTCCAGGCGCCGCCGCCTGCCAAAAGCCAGGCATCTCCCCCGCCAAGACCGTCCTGTCCGCGGATTTTGCGATACAAAAACGCAAGCGCCGCCAGCAGCGTAAAGCCTATCGCGGCACCCAGCGCGTGGTGGTAAAAATTCTGCATGGATTCCGCAGCTATCGCCATCAGGCCGCTGACAAGCAAAGTGATTGTTAAAGATCGTGGCAGCCAGAAATGTTCGAAATCCAGCAAGGCCAGCATCAGCAATTGCCATCCTAGCAGGGCGCCCAGGAAGGTCTTTGGACCAGGCCATGCCGACCCCGCCCACAGCGCCAAAGCCATACAGGCCAGAACCAAAACCAGCTTTCGCCGCAAGCTTTCGGGCTGAACAATTTCCGGCTTGGGCATCTTTAGTGATGCGCTTGATATGACCATCCCCACGGGAATGCTCAGCAGTACGGATAGCGCTATGAAAATCACGTCTGGCATGGTTCAGCCGACCAATGTCGAGGGGTATACCTGCGATCCGACCAGCAAGAGTGCAAGTATTTTCGCAGGGAGAGGCATGCGATCCCGATTCTGGTAATCGCGGTGTCATTGCGCAAAACTGGCGGGAGGCCCGTCACGGCAGACCTTAGAAAATCCTTTTAAAACAGCGCGTTATGGCATCAGTCATATCACTGACACATATCATTCACAAAACTGGCGCGTTCCTCTGCCATGCCGAAGTTAGGACCGATCCGCTATGGGAAGATGTAAAACATGAAGATGTATAGCCGCGCTGCAATAGGGATGATTGCCGGTCTTGCGTTGATCGCGACCTCGGCGGTGGCAGCCAACCTTACGGGTGCCGGCTCGACCTTTGTGTACCCGATCATTTCCAAGTGGGCCGGGGCTTACAATGACATTTCTGGCAATCGCATCAACTATCAGTCGATTGGCTCGGGCGGCGGTATTGCCCAGATAAAAGCCAGAACCGTCACCTTCGGTGCAACCGACAAACCGCTGACAACCAAAGAGCTGAATGCGGCAGGTCTGACACAGTTCCCTATTATCATCGGTTCCGTGGTGCCGGTTATCAATGTACCAGGCATCAAGCCGGGCCAAATGGTGTTGGACGGCACGACGCTGGCCAACATCTTCATGGGCAAGATTGCCCGCTGGAACGACCCTGCTCTTAGAAAACTTAACCCCACCCTGTCGCTGCCCAACCGCGCCATAACCGTGGTGCATCGTTCGGACGGTTCGGGAACGACTTTCAACTTCGCCACATACCTGAGCCTCGTGAGCCCCCAATGGAAGGCTGACATGGGCGCGGATACCGCGATTGAGTGGCCCGTTGGCGTCGGCGCAAAGGGCAATGAAGGCGTTGCCGGGAACGTGTCGCAATTCGTCGGGTCAATTGGCTATGTGGAATATGCGTTCGCGAAACAGAATCGCCTCAGCCATGTGAAATTGATCAACAGGGCCGGCCGGGCGGTCGAACCTACGATTGAATCGATGCGTTCGGCGTCCGCAAATGCCGATTGGCCCAATGCAGCGAAGAACGATTTCTATATTCTCTTTCTAAACCAGCCCGGCGCTGCATCATGGCCCATCACGGCCACGGTCTTTGTCCTGGTCTATAAAAACCCCTCGGACAAGCAGGCGACCGCCGAAGCGCTCAAGTTCTTCAAATGGGGCATGGAAAAGGGCGACCAGCTCGCGATTGGTCTGGATTATGTTCCCATGCCTGACAATGCCGTAAAAGCGGTTGAGGCGGGCTGGAAGAATATTCAAGGCTCGGGGATGTAATCCCCGCGGACGTTGGCCGGAAATTATTCCGTAGGATTGTTGCTATCCAGCAGGTCGTCGCTTCTCGTTATCGAGCGTTCTTCGGCGACCAGCCTGGAAATATCCTTGTCGGGCGCCGTGTCTCCTGCGATTTCACGCGTTCTGGGTTCGGGGATAGCCTTTGGCTTGGGCTTGTCTAGTTGCTTGAATTGCAGCGGAGCGGCTTCGTCGAACCGCAGCCGGTAAATCGGCTCCGGGAGCACGAACCCTGAGCTTTCCAGGGCGTTCTTGGCGGCCTGCAATGCCAGGCTACGGCCCTTGAGAAAATCGGTATGCGCCTGGTCCAGCCAGCCATAGAAGCGAAGGACGATATTGGAATCGCCGACATTCTGAATTATGGCGCTCGATTTTGGGGTTTTCAGCACGAAAGCCAAATTGGTGACAGCGGCCAGTCCCACCGCCATTCCTTCCATTGCGTCATCCGAAGCGCCGATTCCCAGGTCAAACTCGAACCGCCGCTCGGGATTGCGTGTGAAATTCAGGATCACCGCCTTGAAGACGGTTGAATTTGGAATGCGAAGGTGGTTTCCATCCATCGTCATCAAAATAGTCGCGCGCGACGTCAGCCTCACCACCCGACCTTCATGCCCTTCGATGTCGACATGGTCGTTCGCGCGGAATGGCTGGCGCAAGCTTAGCATCAGGCTTGACACATAATTGTCCACGGTGTCCCGCACGGCAAAGCCCAGCGCAATTCCCAGGACACCCGCCCCGCCCAAGACCGCGCCCAGCAAGGCTGTCGAGCCTAGTATGTCCAGACAAACGACAAGTCCGACTATGATGAAGCCAAAGCGGACAAAGGTCCCGATAAGTTCAGCCAGGAACATGTTGGGGATCAACCAGCACCAAAAGCGCTGCAGGGAAGCAATCACGTGCCCCAGCAAGGCTATCAATATTCCGGCGGCAAGCGCGATGCCGGCCAGCGGCAATGCGTGCACAAGTCCACGAATGTCCCTGCGGATTTGATCGAATGCGGGCGACAGATTGCTGTCGACGTCAAATCGCTGTTCCAGCATGTTCTGAACAGTCACCACGCCGGCGACACGCGCCGCGATTGCCTGCGCTCTGACACCGTCTGCATCAGTCGGAACTGTTCCGTCCAGCGTGACGACACCGGCCGAGACTTGCGCCCTGACATTCTGCAGCGCCGCTATCTCCCCGAATATTCCCGTGATCCGCGCCGATATGGCCTTGTCGGATGTGACGTCGGTGCTGGTCGGGATTTCCTGTGGAACCGTAGCGGCGGGAGGGTCGGACAGAGGGTCAAGGTTCTGAGCCGATGCTGGCATAGCCCAAAAAAACCAGATGCAGGACAGGAGCCCAGCGATAACCCAAAGCGGTTTTCGGTGAAGCACTGCACGGCGATCTGGCAGCAAAGGAATCATGCGGTGTCCAATTGTGCAGATCGCACAACTTCTGCGGCGACTATTGTGGCAGTACCATACCTTGCTCACCGACAGCCTGCGACTTGCCACTCCATTTGGCGGCGATGTAGTGCACTGCGAAGCTCACAAAGTCCTGACCGCCAGTCCAGAAATGCGCCGTGTGCGGCTCAAATTGCAGCAGAACGGCCATCGGATCGTCCGATCCCTGTGGAAAATGGATGTCCGCATGGCTATCCCACAGCGTTCGCAGCATATCGCGGTTATCGCAACGTGACATGGTTCCCTGGCAAGCGATGTGATCGCCCTCGCTCCCGTTGGAGAACGTCGCCAGAACGACCTGCGAATCCTGGATGTCAGCAAAGACGCCACCAGGAGGCGGAATGAACCAGATAAAATTGCTGTCATCCTGAAAGCGCGCCCGCATCGGCTGTGACATCACTCGTCCGAGATCGATGGAATCGGACAGGCCATCACGCGATGCCAATAGATCGAGCGATGAAACTACCCCGATCTTTATGGATTTTGCGAGGCCCCAAACGCGGGTGGCGTGGCGGGCCATGTCCTCACTGGGAAATCTGCCGGTGTCCATCACATGTTCCCTCTTTTGCGAGCAGTGGTTTGCATAGCTATCATACGGTGGTAACGCGCCTAGCACCGCGGTGATCCCGTGAAAGGTCCTGCGCCCGGAAGTATCGGCAGCAGCGTCCTTATCCGATTGGGACTATCGCGATCGGCGCAACGAATTGCGCGCAAAAGCGTTCCCTACTACGCCAACTGTCTCACGATTTATGGGCGAGTTCACCGTGGGAGGTAATGTGAAAAGAGCCAATATTGATCGCGTCGCTACGTCCCTTGTTCGCTATTATGCGGATGACTCGATAGCTGTCGTGCGTCATCGCATCGACCGTGCGAGTTCTGAAGGCGACATGAAAGGAGAGCGCTTATGGCGGAGCGTATCTGAGGAAATTCTTCACCGTCTCTCGCAGTGATCTTCGCCTCTAGCCGCGACTTGTACCCTATCCGTCAGAGTTGGTCATCATCCCGCCAAGCGCTTAAACCGTTCCGCAAGTGCAGCTCTGTCGTTGGGTGATGGGATGTCCCGGTTGCCATCGTGGTGAACCATTTCCGCATGCCGCAATAATGCGGCGCGGCGCTCAGGATTTTTCTCGCATTCAGCGATCCGCAGAAACACTTGCATCATATGAATCAGGACGGAAGGGTTACCTCGGCCGCTCTGGCGAATGCTGTGAAACATCGCGTCTAGCAGTCCGTCATAGGTCGTGACAGTCCGCTGAAAGACAATCTGGTTACCCCGCGCGACGGCCCCAGTCGGCAGGCGCCGCGACGCGAGTACACAGAGGATCGAGCCAAGACGGTCCAGCACACGGGTGGCGGTGCGCGGATCATTGACGCCCGTCGATAGCGCACGCAGTGCGATGTCAACCAGCTGTTCTACGGCATACTCCAGGTCGCCTGACGGCGTCGGGTAGGGGCCCAGCACCATTGCCCGCGCCAGTACATCGCTGGCATCCGCGGAGCCTGGCGTCGCCATTGCAACGTGAGCGCCGGGAAAGACATAATTTCCTACCCGCATGTCCAGCATGACCTTAACGTCGTTCTTTTCCGCCCAGTCGGCGATCAGATCGTCATCAAGCTGCTGAAGGTACCCGCCCCCCTCATGGAATACGGGCACTCCGTTTTTCCAGTGGTCATCGGGGAGTCTTGCAGGGGGATCGGAGTCCGCCGTGACTTTTTCCAGCCTCGAACGCAAGTCCTGATAAACCAGGTTGATGACATTGTCGAAGTTGATCTGGGCTGTGACGTGATTGACGAAGTAGATCAGCATAGCGACGCAGAGCAGCGCCAGCAGAATGGCGCCCGTAATCGCCATTCCCGGTATAAACGCACCCTGATCAACACCTCTTATGCTCCGCAGCACTATGAGCGCATAGGCGAAAGTGCCGACATAAACGCCCAGCGTTATCTGATTGCCTCGGTCTCGGGTGAAATTGCGCAGAAGCCGCGGACCCATCTGGGTGGATGCCAGTGTCAATGTGGCGATGGTGATAGAAAAGACTGTGCCCGCTACGCTAATGGTCGATCCGGCGATCGCGCCGAGAAGCGTGCGCGCGCCTGACTCGCCGCCGCTATAAAGCCACCGTGCCACGAAATCCGGCACGCCGATTGCGTCATGGTCGAGATCGATGAGAAACTGCGCAAGTACGATAGCGGACACCACGATGAAGCTGGGGCGGAACCAGAAGCTGTCATTGATATCCTCAAACCATTGCTGAAATCGCGCGCGCATATCGTCACCTGCTCCCACAGCATTGTACTGGTTTAGCCAGCTCAGCCGGCATACGACGTTCCTTCAATTGACGGATCTCGTCACATCTTTCCTGCGGTAAATATCCCAGCTGACCATGAACATGGCGGCTATCAACGGGCCCACAACGAAACCATTCAGGCCGAACAGCTCAATTCCCCCGAGCGTGGATATCAGCACGATATAGTCGGGTAGTTTGGTGGACCTCCCCACCAGGTACGGTCTCAAAAGATTGTCGACAAGACCTATGACCAAAACACCATAAGCAATCAGGAACAGGCCCTGCCAAACGCTGCCAGAGAGAAGCAGATAAAGGGCAACCGGCCCCCAAACCAGCGCCGCGCCGATCGCCGGCAGCAAAGACAGCAAGGCCATGACCACGCCCCACAACAAAGCGGCGGGAATGCCAAGGAACCAGAAGGCCACGCCCCCGAGCGCACCCTGCAGGGCCGCTACGGAGAAGCCTCCATTCACTGTCCCGCGAACGACCAGGGAGAATCTGCGGAAGAGAACGGCCTTCTGCCTTGCGCGAAGTGGCACCGCGTTGCGCAACAGCTTTTCAAGCTCTTCGCCGTCACGAAACAGAAAGAAGAGAAGATACAGCATGATGCCAAGACCGAGCACGAAATCAAAAGCACCCATGCCAACGCCGAAGGCGCCGGCCGCGAGCCGCTGTCTTCCCTCCGAAAGCGCGGTGGCAACCAGTTGCTTGGCTGAAGCTGCGTCTCCCATTCCGAAGTAATCGAGAAGTTGACGCATTCCGGACGGCAGTGCTCCGATAATCCGTTCCAGAAATGCCATCAAGTCCAGCTCGCCCGACTGTATCGAGGCGTAAAGAGTCGACGCTTGCTGAGTCAGGGAAGATCCCACTATCAGCAGCGGGACGATAGCAATGATCGTTATCAGGAAAACGGACAGAAGCGCAGCCAGATTGCGGTGGCCCTTCATTGCTTTAAGAAGACGGGCGTGGAGTGAGGTAAACACAATAGCGATTACAACGGCCCACAGAATGGGGCCGAAAAATGGTTGCAGAACCAGGGCGAACCCAAGCGTTGCAACCGCTACCAGGACGATAAACGGACGGTCTTCAGTCTTTCGCATGCGAGGCCGGTCCTGAATAAATGGGAGAATGGCCGATGCTGCTGAGTTCAGGGCGGAGAAAATATTTCAACATTCTAAACGAGAATCCAGATGCTGACCAAAAGCGCCAGCGCACCAAAGCAGAAGGTCACTGCGATCGCATACAATCTGAGCGTTGAAACGGGATAAATCTGATGCGCCGTCAGTCGGGACATCACCTGCTTGCTGCGCCAAGTCGCCATCACGATGATCATCATACCCAAGCATACGAAAAGTGTGGAGATTGCCTTGGGAATCCATATAGGCTCCAAAGTGCCGAAAAGCGCGTTGAATCCAAGACCTATACCAATTGTGGCGAGAGACGTGCGCACCCACCCGCTAAACGTCCGTTCATTGGCCAACAATGTGCGATCCTCCGCGAGCTCGGTACGATTTTCCGCTGAGGATTGTTGAAGTGCCAAATGCGCTAGCCGTCTGGTTGCTATGAATCAGTTTCTGGCAAGAACGGATACTTGTCACGCGACAAGTCGTGCGCGAGATTCAAAAAAGTTGCAAAAAGGGTTTGTCTTTCGGGAACAAAATTGGCTTCTGCCCGTTTAAAAAAAGCGCCTTTCGTTTCGGTCCGTGTAAGTATATTGCGTCTGCGCGTCGCAGGTGAAACCTACCACCGAGTCAACGACGTTTTGATGCTTTGGATACCCCCTAACACACGCCTCAATACGGCGTCCCGCGGAAGAATTCGCATTGCGCTGGTGCTGTTCGCGCTGATCGTGGGTGGCCGGGTGCCGAGTGCATGGGCGGCGGATCCCCAGCCCTATACCGTGGCGATGCGTGGTGTCGACGATGCTGAGCTTGATGCGGTCCTTGTCGCCAGCTCCCAATTGTTCGGCTTGCGCGTGTCCTCTCCAGTATCGCCGTTTGCCCTCATACAGCGGGCGCGAACCGATATTCCGCGCATACAGATCGCCCTTGATAGCCGGGGGTACTACCAGAATCAGGTGTCGGTTACGATCAACGGCCTGGCGCTCACGGATCCCGGACTACCGGCGGTGCTGGACCAGATCACCAACTCCGTTCAAGTCCGTATCGTTGTCGACAAGGGTGCGCTTTATCGTCTGGGGACGATCGCACGGGAGGGAGATGTACCAGAAGCAGCCCGCGGCGCCTTGAATCTGCGCACGGGCGATCCCGCACTGGCGGATGCGGTTCTGGATGCGGGCGTGCGTATGCGAGAAGCGCTGCAGGAAGATGGTTACGCGCTTGCTGAAGTGGAAGAGCCCGTCGCTTTTGCGGATGATGATCGCCGCCTGATTAACGTAACCTACAAGGTTCAGGCCGGCCGGCGCGTTAACATCGGCCCCATCCGTTTCAAAGGACTGACGAACGTCAACGAGTCCTTTGTCCGCAGGACCGTGACAATAAAACCGGGCGAACGCTACCGGCCCAGCCGCATAGAAGAATCTCGCCAGATGCTTGCTTCGCTGGGTGTCTTTTCCAGTGTGACAGTCCAGGCGGCGCAGACGCTTGCCTCGGACGGAACCATCCCTTTGACGTTTGATGTTACCGAGCGCGAACGCCGCACCGTCAGCCTTTCCGCGCTCTATTCCACCGACCTGGGGCTGAGCCTGTCTGTGGGATGGTCGCACCACAATCTGCTTGGCAACGCCGAACAGCTCAATCTCAGTGCATCGGGAACGGGACTGGGTACGGCATCGGCAGGGCTGGGTTATAGTCTGGCGGCCCAATTTATCCGGCCATTGTTCTTGGCGCCGAACCAGGCCTTGGAAGTGAACTTGTCGGGCGTCAAACAGCAGCTGGAAGCTTATGACCAGGTGGCCGAGACGGTCTCTGCGCATGTCCGCAGGAAGTTCTCGGACTTCTGGAGTGGAGGCGCCGGTCTGTCCCTGATGTACGACCAGGTGACGCAACAGGGCGCTACGCGGCTTTACCAACTGGTGGGCGTGCCGGTTTCCGTCAGTTATAATGGCACCGGCATCACCGATGTGCTGCTGGATCCGGTCAGCGGGGTGAGGGCATCGGTCGCGCTCACCCCTACCCAATCTTTCGGGGCAAGTCGTCTGACCTTCGCGGTGCTGCAGGCATCCGGCTCGACCTATATGGATCTGGGCAGTGACGGCAGATCGGTCCTGGCGCTGCGGGCGCTGGTGGGCAGCATTGTCGGTGGCACGAATCTGGAACTGCCGCCCGATCAGAGACTATATGCGGGGGGCAGCGCGACGGTGCGTGGTTATGCTTACCAGTCGATTGGCCCGCAGTTTCCCGATGGCTCCCCGGTAGGCGCCAAGTCGGTGAACGCCGCCACGGTGGAGTTTCGCCAGCGCATTCTGGAGGACTGGGGCGGGGTCGCATTTGTCGATGCGGGGCAGGCCAGCGCAGGCGGCCTGCCGTTCAGCGGGCCGGTCCGGGTAGGCGCCGGTCTGGGCGCCCGCTACTACACGCCATTCGGAACGATACGCGCGGACGTGGCGGTGCCGCTGACACCCATCCGCGGCGGTGATGCATTCCAGGTCTATATCGGGCTGGGGCAGGCTTTCTGATGGCGACCTTATCTATCCTCAAAAGGGCGGCGCCGTGGCTGGCAGGAGCATTGAGCCTGCTGGCGCTGTTGCTGCTGCTCTTGATGCGAACCCCGGCAGGCCATTCCGTTCTGGAATGGTCGGTGAAGAAGCTCACGGGCGGAGAGGTTGTCGTGACCGGGTTAAGCGGTGCGCTTCCCAATTCCCTCAGGGCAGAGCGGGTTGAGCTGCGCGATGACAATGGCGCTTGGCTGCGTGCCGATCAGGTCTCAATGAAATGGACGGCGCTGCCCGCGCTGTGGGGCCGCATCGCTGTTCAAAATATTGCGGCGGGGCAAGTTAGCGTCCTGCGACAGCCGTTAGCCAGTAAAGATCCATCAGGAACGACACCCCGCATCGATATTGATGAGATATCGCTGCCGCGCATCGTGCTTGCACCGGCGGTGGCCGGTCAACAAGCCACCCTGGCTGCACGCGGATCGGTGCATTATGAGTCCTGGCACGATTTGCGCGCCGATCTCGCCGTCGCCCGCTCTGGCAGCAGCGACAGATATATTGTCCAGGGCGCGATCGTCGACGATGTCGCAAATGGCAAGGTCACGGTAACCGAAGGCGCCGAAGGACTGCTCGGCGGGTTGCTGGGGCTGCCGGGTCTGGCGCCCATCAATATGGACGCTGTGGCATCTGGCAGCCGGGACGCCAACGCCCTGACGCTGGGTTTGACCGCGGGCGAACTGTCGGCGCAGGCACAGGGAACCTTGTCGTTGGCGTCGCGCGCCGCACGGATCACGTTTGCTGCGCGCTCCCCCCGCATGCAGATGAACCCGGCATTGGGTTGGGCGTCTTTGACGGCGCAGGGGCG